>NZ_CBCPLU010000002.1:0-211240 GCF_965119495.1 Streptococcus sp. Marseille-Q7156
ACTTTTTATTTTTTGTCAACTACTTTTTTAAACTTTTTTTATTAATTTTACAACAGCTTCAGTTCGAGCTGTATGTGGGAACATATCGACCGACTGGATATAAT
Source organism: Streptococcus sp. Marseille-Q7156 (assembly GCF_965119495.1). The sequence continues at coordinate 105 of NZ_CBCPLU010000002.1, forward strand.
GAAGATCATAGACTTCTACTAAGCGTACCAAATCACGAGCCAAGGTCGAAACATTACAAGAAATATAAACCATTTTTTCTGGCACATAAGTAAGAATAGTATCTAATAACTTATCATCCAGACCTGTACGTGGTGGGTCCACAATCAGAGCATCTGCTCGGTAGCCTTCCTTGTACCAACGAGGAATAATCTCTTCTGCCGTTCCAGCTTCATAATGAGTATTGTCAAATCCCATTCTTTTCGCATTTCGCTTGGCATCTTCAATAGCTTCTGGGATAATATCCATTCCTCTAAGTGTCTTTACTTTCTTTGCAAAGGCAAATCCAATCGTTCCCACTCCACAATAAGCGTCAATCAAATGGTCTTCTTTATTAACATCCAAGGCTTTTACCGCCTCGTTATAAAGAACTTCTGTTTGTTCAGGATTTAGTTGATAGAAAGCTCGAGGAGATAGTGAAAATTCATAATCGAGTACACCTTCTTGAATACTCTCTTGTCCCCAGATAATCTCTGTCTTTTCACCATAAATCTCACTGGTTTTAGCTGTATTTGTATTAACAGCTACTGTCACAACTTCTGGAAAATCTTTAACTAAGTCTTTTACTAGTTGGGTTAAATTAAGCTGACGATTTGTAACAATAATAATCTGAACCTGTCCAGTCTTTCTTGCTCGTCGAACCATTATAGTTCTAACACCTAGAATTTTTCTCTCATCTGTGATTGGAATTTGGTGAAAAGTAAGTAATTCCGCTAGACGATTAGCAATCACTTGGGTTTCCTTGTCTTGTACCAGGCAGTCTTTCAACTCTACTAAATAATGAGAGTTTTGTACATATAAGCCCGCCTTGACCTGATTCTTAAATTTTCGAGTCTGAAATTGTAACTTAGCACGGTAGTACTTTGGTTCCTGCATACCAATCGTCGGACGTATTTCATAATTTTCATATCCTGCAGGGGCAAATTTTTTCAGTGCTTGATGAAGCAAGTCCGTCTTGAACTCCAGTTGCTTATCATAATGCAGGTGCATGATTTGGCAGCCTCCGCACTCATTGTAAATAGTACATGCTGGCACAACACGGAATTTAGACTTCTTGTTGACCTTCAGTAATTTTGCCTCTACAAAGTTACGTTTAATAGAAGTAATCTGACAATAGATATCTTCACCTTTGAGAGCACCAGGCACAAAGACTAATGTTTTTTGATAAAAGCCGATTCCCTCACCATTAATTCCCATGCGCTTGATTTTTAATGGTATTTTTTGTTTTACTTTCAGATTCATACCCCTATCTTATCACATTTTGAGTTATAATAGAACTATGAAAATCACAAAACTTGAAAAGAAAAAAAGACTCTATCTGATGGAGCTTGATAATGACGACAAATGCTACATTACTGAAGATACTATTGTTCGCTTTATGTTATCAAGAGATAAGGTGATAAGCGAAGAAGAATTGAAAGAGATTCAGGAGTTTGCCCAATTTTCTTACGGTAAGAATCTAGCTCTCTACCACCTATCCTTTAAAGCACGCACTGAAAAAGAGGTTAGAGAATATCTAAAAAAATACGATATTGATGAAAACATCGTTTCTCAAGTCATTGCTAATCTTAAAGAAGATAAGTGGATTAATGATGGTCAGTACGCTTATGCTATCATCAATGCCAATCAACTTTCAGGAGACAAGGGGCCTTATGTACTGACTCAGAAACTAACACAAAAGGGAATTTCAAAATCTACTATAGAAGAGAACTTGAAAGAATTTGATTTTTCTGAAGTTGCTCAACGCGTAGCTAATAAACTATTGAAAAAATATGAAGGAAAACTTCCAGCTCGTGCTTTGCAGGATAAGATAATCCAAAATCTGACCAACAAGGGGTTTTCCTATTCTGATGCTAAAAGTGCCTTTGACCAGTTGGATAGTCAAGTTGACCAAGAAACGACTCAGGAACTCATCTTCAAGGAACTTGATAATCAATATGCCAAGTATGCCCGAAAATATGAAGGATACGAACTTAAACAACGTTTAACTCAAGTTTTAGCACGAAAAGGCTACGATTTTTCGGATATAGCACGCGCTCTCAGAGAATATCTTTAATATTTTCATGTAAAATTCACAGATTTTAGGTAATTTTATGGTACAATAGTAAACGATAAACTTATAAATTGTAGAAAGTTGGTTAGTTATGAAACTTCCAAAAGAAGGCGACTTTATTACAATTCAAAGTTATAAGCATGATGGGAGTCTCCACCGAACTTGGCGGGACACCATGGTACTAAAAACAACAGAAAACGCCATTATTGGTGTCAACGATCATACACTGGTTACCGAAAGTGATGGTCGTCGTTGGGTCACTCGAGAACCGGCTATTGTTTACTTTCACAAGAAATATTGGTTTAATATCATTGCCATGATTCGCGATAATGGAATTTCCTACTATTGCAATATGGCTAGCCCCTACTATCTGGATGAAGAAGCACTGAAGTATATTGATTACGATTTGGATGTTAAAATTTTTACAGATGGGGAAAAACGTCTCTTGGACGTTGAGGAGTATGAGCGTCACAAACGCAAAATGAATTATTCTGATGACTTGGACTACATTTTAAAAGAACATGTTAAAATTCTTGTTGATTGGATTAACAATGGACGAGGTCCTTTCTCAGAAGCCTATGTAAACATTTGGTACAAGCGCTATGTAGAACTAAAGAATCGGTAAAGTTGTCAAACTGGGGTTAAGACCCCGGTTTTTTTATTTTAAAAACCCAGCTTTACAGCTGGGGTGATTTCTATATATCTAATTTCGTAACAGTAAATTTGATGTGGGAATAGTCTTTTTCAACATCCTTATCCAGCAAGAAAGCTGTAGCATCTTTCTTAACCTGAACCAGGTCAATATTCTGGGCTTGGGCTGCATAGACGCATCCACAATAACATTGACGATAGATATCATACTCCTCACACATCTCTACTGAACGTTTGTAGCCTTGATTTTTCTTGAAATCGCTGGGAAGATAGTGGGTGGTATAAATTTTTTGCACGTCGATTCCGATGCTGTTGATGGTTTGAGAATTCTTATGAGGACTGATGGTTAAAGCCGAACCGAAGTAGTCAAAGCCTAAATCCATAGCCACTTGAGCTGTCTTATCCAGTCGGTAGTCAAAGCAAACCTTACAACGGTCGCCACCTTCAGGCTCTTCTTCCAGTCCTCTGACTAACTTACGATATTCATTTGGTTCGTAGGGAGCTTCTAGATACTGGACCGTATTTCCTGTCCGCTCATTAAAATCACTGACAAATTTCTTGGTAACATAGGCTCGCTTATGGTATTCTGCCTTGGGATGGATATTAGAATTGGCAAAATAAATGGTCACGTCTGCATACTTAGTCAAATATTCTAGAGTATAGGTACTGCAAGGGGCACAGCAAACATGCATGAGAATAGTTGGACGTTGCTCATTTTTCTCCCATACTTGTACCATCTTCTGCATGACACGGTCATAATTAATCTTCTGATTGGGGTTCATCTTGCTCAGAATTTCTTCTACATCGATCATGTTCTTCTCCTTTTTATAGTCTTATTTTATCATATAAGTTAGGAGAGCTCAAATCAATTTAGAAGTGAATATCATAAAAAGGAGGAATAGGCATTCCCTCCTTTTGTGTTTTTTATAAGTTGTTTTCTATAGAAAGCTTACATCATGCCGCCCATCATGCTTGGATCCATTGCTGGAGCCGGAGCTGCTGGTTCTGGTTTATTGGCTACGACTGCTTCCGTAGTCAAAATCAAGCTGGCTACAGATGCTGCATTTTGTAGAGCTGAACGACTCACTTTAACTGGGTCGATAATCCCTTGATCAATCATGTTAACCCATTCGCCAGTTGCTGCGTTGAAGCCTGTACCAACTTCAGCATTTTTCAAACGATCGATAACGATAGAGCCTTCAAATCCTGCATTGTGGGCGATTTGACGAACAGGTTCTTCCAAAGCACGGAGAACAATATTGCGGCCCGTTGCTTCGTCTCCTGTCAATTCCAAATCAGCCACGGCTGGAATAACATTGACAAGGGCTGTTCCACCACCTGCAACGATACCTTCTTCAACAGCTGCACGAGTAGCGTTGAGGGCATCTTCAATGCGGAGTTTCATTTCTTTCAACTCAGTTTCAGTTGCAGCTCCGACCTTGATGACTGCTACACCACCTGACAATTTCGCCAAGCGTTCTTGCAATTTTTCACGGTCAAATTCAGAAGTTGTGGTTTCGATTTGAGACTTGATAACTGCAACACGGTGAGAAATCGCTTCAGGATTTCCAGCACCTTCTACGATAACAGTGCTATCTTTGTCCACAGTTACTCTCGCTGCTTGACCAAGAGCTTCAATTGTCGCATCTTTCAACTCAAGACCAAGATCTTCTGTGATAACTGTTCCGCCTGTTAAGATGGCGATATCTTCAAGCATGGCTTTGCGACGGTCACCAAAACCAGGTGCCTTGACTGCTACCACATTGAAGGTTCCACGAATCTTGTTCAATACAAGGGTTGGAAGAGCTTCACCATCTACATCATCCGCAATAATCAAGAGTGGACGATTGCTTTGGAGAATGCTTTCTAGGAGTGGCAAGATTTCTTGGATATTTGAAATCTTCTTGTCAGTAATCAAAATGTATGGATTTTCAAGATCAGCTACCATTTTTTCGCTATCTGTCACCATATACTGTGAAAGGTAACCACGGTCAAACTGCATTCCTTCCACAACTTCAAGTTCTGTTTCCATACCGCGTGACTCTTCGATAGTGATGACACCATCTTTGCCAACTTTCTCCATGGCTTCAGAAATGTATTCACCGACTTTTTCAGAACGAGAAGATACAGCTGCAACTTGAGCGATAGCTTCTTTATTAGCAACAGGGATGGCATTGTTTTTCAAGGCTTCAACTGCTGCGGCAACTGCTGTTTCAATCCCACGACGAATGCCGATTGGATTTGCGCCTGCTGTGACGTTTTTGATTCCTTCGCGGACGATCGCTTGAGTCAAAACAGTTGCAGTTGTAGTCCCGTCACCTGCGATATCATTTGTTTTTGAAGCTACTTCTGATACCAATTTGGCACCCATATTTTCGAAATGGTCTTCCAACTCGATTTCTTTGGCAATGGTCACACCGTCATTGGTAATCAAAGGTGAACCGAATGATTTTTCAAGAACGACATTCCGACCTTTTGGTCCCAAGGTTACTTTAACAGTGTCTGCAAGGATATCGACACCACGGACCATAGCTGAACGAGCATCAGATGAAAATTTAATTTCTTTTGACATACTTACTTTCTCCTTCTATTCTTCAATGATAGCCAAGATATTAGCTTCGCCAACGATGATGTACTTTTCATCGCCATCTTTGACATCAAGACCTGCATGGGCTTCAACTAAGACACGGTCGCCAGTCTTAACGCTTGGGGCAACCAAATCACCGTTCAAGGTACGAACACCTTGTCCAGTAGCTACAACTTGGGCTGTTTTTGTTTTTTCTTGGGCTGAGCCTGCGAGGACAAAACCTCCAACAGTTTGTTCTTTTTCTTCGATTTTCAAGACCACACGGTCTCCTAATGGTTTCAACATCTGCTTTCCTCCATGATAAGATAGATACTATTAGCACTCTTTACACCCGAGTGCTAATCCATAGTTCTATTGTATCACTTGGTCAGAAATAGTCAAGGAAAAAGTCTGACTTTCTGAGGATGAATAGATAAATTTCTTTATCCTAATTTTGCATTTTAATAATGTAGAATTTTAACGAACATGATTTATGGAATTAGTATTTTCGTTAATTCTTTTATAAAAAATACCGAAACTCTAAATCCTTATATTACGCATATATAAAAAACAACGATTATAAACCGTTGCTTTTTTACATACTATTAATATTTCAATCCTGGATTGAAAAATCCTAAGGCTACTCCTACAAGTGCAATAACTACCAATAATAGCATCACCCAATTTGGAGAAACTTTCTTTTTAGCCATCAGCCACCAACATAGAACAATAAAACCTGCTGTTAAAAGACCTGGATAAACACCATCAATCTTTTCTTGTAAGTTTAAAAATGTTTCTCCATCGCCATTTTTCAGCTCTAGCGCCGTAGTGACAGATACCCAAGTTGCTGCAACAGCTCCTATGACCATACCACCAACAACACTAATTGATTTTCTTAGCGCCTGACCTTTAGGACCTACTAAAAATTCTACTGCTTTATCTCCAAGTTCATATCCTTTAAAATAAGCAAAACGCATTCCAAGATAGACTAATAGATTCCATGCAATAATATAGAATATTGCACCAGAAATATTTCCTCCTTTAGAAAGACCTAGAGCTATCCCCAAAAGAACAGGAATTAATGTTCCTACAATAAGTGAATCTCCAATACCTGCAATAGGCCCCATTAGACCGGCTCGCATTCCATTGATGGTCTCACTATCTACGGCATCTCCATTTGCACGCGCTTCTTCCAAACCAGCTGTTATCCCAACTACTAGAGAACCCAACTGCGGCTCAGTATTAAAGAATGCTGTGTATGTTTGCATAGCTTCTTTTTGTTCTTCCTTAGTATCATACATTTCTTCTACAATTGGAAGCATAGAAGTTAAATATCCAAAAGTTTGCATATGTTCTTGAGAAAAACATGTCAGATGTCCATAGAACCAGTGGTGAAATGATTTTGTCAATGTTTTTCTTGATATTTTTTTTCGACTCATTCTAAATATCCTCCTCTTCATCAAATCCCATATCACTGACAACTGCTGTCGTACGGGCAGATTTAATAACTTCTAATTCATAATAAATTACTGCAAAAATTAATGACACAACACCACTTGCTACTAAGTTCAAGCCTAAAGATTTTGCTAACGTGAACCCGACAAAGAAAGGAATAAAGTCTGTTGTTTTTGTAACAATTTGTTTCAAAAGTATTGCAATACCCACACATGGAAGGAGTGCTCCTACAGTAAATAGAGACTTCATTACAAAACCATCCATCGGAAGATATACTTTCATAAGATCAACCATATCTGGTCCAAATTTTGTAATAATCATTGTTGGTAAGAAAGAAAAGATAAAATGTGAAATCCAAGGATATACCCAATCAACAGCATATAACTTCTTAAAATCACCTTTCTCTACAGCTTTCCATCCAATGTGTTGCCAAAGCAAGTTCATAGTAGCTGTACCATAGAATAAAACAGTTCCAATTGTTCCAACCGCGGCTCCAATTGGCGCTGCTGCTGCTGCAATCGCCACTTCACCTGAAATATTATTTGCATGAACAAATAGGATAGATAACGGAATTCCGATATAAGAAATTGCCCGTACATCGGCCGATACAGTTCCACCAGGTGTCACTAAGGCAATATATAATACCTGTAAAGCCACACCAACGATTACCCCTGTTGTTATATCTCCTAATATTAAACCTACAATTAAACCACCAACTAATGGACGCCCCAAAGTATAGTTACCAATACTGGATCCCCCCATACCTGGCATCGATGCTAAACTTGCAAACAATCCTAAAAGAGCTGCTTGAATCCAAGAAATTTCCATCATTTTGTCTCCTTATTTCATTATTAAAATCCAAATTTTGATTTAAAATCACTCCAATAGCCAATAGATACATCTGGTAATAATTGGAATCTAACTTTATATCCTGCTTTTTCAATTGCTTCTAGTGCAACTGCTTCCTCTTGAGTAATTGATTGATTATTTCCCAACTTGATAGCACCTGGTCTATCGTTAGCAGGTCCTACAATAATTTCTTTAACATCTCCTGGAATAAAGCCCTGGTCTACTAAAATTTCTTTCATATCAATTGGATTTTTAGTAATCAAAAAATATCTACTATCCGATTCTGTTACTTTAGATGATTTTTCTTTAAACGCTTCCTTTGTCCAAACAAATGTTTTTTTATCTGACGCACCTTTATATGCCTGAATTAAAACCTTATTAGATGCAGCAGCGTCATTTACTGCAATTAATCCATCACATGGATGTTCTTTTGCCCATCTAGTGACTGTTTGTCCATGAATCATTCTATCGTCAATTCGTACAAATGTTACTACCATAATTTTTTATCCCTTTCCTTATATAACTAAATATCGTCTTCTTCATTAAGATTATCATCTGATCCGACTTCAAATTCTTGTAGAGCCGATGATGATTCGTTTAATATCGTAGAAACAAGTTCACTTCCAGTCAGAATGTCTTTCATCACCACTGCTGTAAGTGCCATTGTTAAGTTCATACCTCCCAAAATAGTTGCATTCTCTAATTTTCCAAATTCTTCTAATACTGTTGCAACAGTTGTTAAAGGACTTCCCCCAACAATATCTGCTAAAACAAGAACCGAATCATTTTCATCCAGAGATGCAATAACATTCTTGACCTCTACAGAAAAACCTGCAAGACTTTCTCCATCTTTTAAGCCAATCGCTATGACATCATCTACCTTATCCGAAGCAAACATAGAAAGAGATGATTTCAATCCCTCTGCGAGCCCTCCATGACTGACTAATATCAAATACTTCATATTTCCCTCCTTTTATTGATTTTATTCTATCATCCTTATCTTCACTTTATAATTGTTAAATGTCTCAAAAGTTTATTGATAAATGTCAATAAAAAAATGACAAATGTCAATAAAGACATCTGCCATGTTCGTATTATTTAAGAAATAATAATCTTGATATCTATTTAAGGGTTCCTATATCTAGTTCTTTTTGTAACTTAATAAGACTACCTTCAATATCCGTGTTATTTTCATCCATAGATAATGCTTCTAATCTTTCTTCTATTCCAACCAATGATTTTGAATCTATTCCTTTTGAAATAGTTGTAATTGAATTTTTCATTATATAATCCAGTGAAGTAGTCGTTAAGGCATTCTGACCAATCATTCCTTTCTTCATCAACTCTTCACTCTTCAAACTAGTTACTACCTCTGGTAATACTGAGCTTCCTTGACCCTTATTAAATAAATTTTGTTGAATTTCACGATTAATTGTTAAAAATTCTATAAACGATACGGCAAGGTTTGAATTGCGAGAACGCGAAGAAACCACGTATAAGGAAGTATCTGTTACAGTAGAACGAATGTCTTCCTTAGTAGTTGGCAATGAAATACATGTCCAGTTAAAATTTGTATATTTGGCCACATGATAAGGAAAAGGTTTATATGTTCGATATTGTGCCAAACTCATTGGATAAAAGGCCACATGCCCTTCATCAAAATCTTTATAGGTTACTTTGTAACGTCCGTTTAATTGATTCAATCCCCTTATATAGGATAAAGCATCCTTCATTTCTGACGAATCTATACGAGGAATACCACTCTCAGAAATAGTAACACCAAAGGCCGCTAGAGATTCTTTCCAACTATATCCTGTTATCCCAAATTGATCAACGATTCCATCTCCATCGGTATCTTTTGTAACTTTTTTACTAATCTCATAGAGATCTTTCTGCGTCCACCCTACTTCAGGAATTTCAATGCCCTCTCTTAAAAGTAAATCTTGATTTACACACATCAACATGGGATTGCTTTCATATGGAAGACCGTATAAATCATCTCCGTATTTTGCTGCCTGCAAAGATACATCATAGAAATTAGAGGCATCTTCTTGAGACAGATAGGAATTTAGTTTTTTTAAAATACCTTTTGATGCAAATAAAGATAATTGGTCGCTTGATAATAGAAATACATCCGGTTCAGAACCTTTTAAAATTTGACTTGAAATCCAATTAGAATACTCCTCCTTAGGAATACCTGAATCATATACAATTTTAACCCCTGGATGAAGCTCTTCAAATTTCTTAATAGCCTCATCTAGTACATAGCTGTTATTCCCTGTAGGAATTCCCCAACTAGAATCAGAATAAAAACCCAGCCTAATAATCTTTATCTGCTTGTTTTCCCAAATAAGAAATAAACTCAAGCAACTTAGCACAAACAGTATCGCTAGAAACAATTGCTTTAATTTCATTTATCCATTTCCTTTGAAAAATTCTTTTGTGTCACACCTGTTTGTACAGCCCATATGGCTAACTGTGTCCTATCTCTCAAATTTAGTTTTGAAAGAATGATAGAAAGGTAATTGCGCACTGTTCCCTCGGATAAAAAAAGATTACTGGCAATTTCCTTATTTGATTCTCCAAATGCCACTTGCTGAATAATTTTCCATTCTGTCAGTGATATATTTTCAATATTCTCTTCCTTCACAGTAATAGAAAAATTGGTCTGTGCCATCTGCGAGAACAATTGAAATACCTTACTAGCTATATTAGGATTAATCATAGCTCCACCTTTATACACTGTCTGAATGGCTTGATATAACTCGTCGGTTGAAACTCCTTTTAATAAATAGCCAGATGCACCATATTTTAAAGCACTAAAAATGAATTCGTCGTCATCAAATGTTGTTAAGATTATAATTTTTATATTTGGAAAAAGTTTTTTGATTTCTTTTGTAGCCAATACTCCATCCATTCTGGGCATTCTAATGTCCATTAAAATTATATCCGGTTTTACAGTCATAATGTTATCCATAGCTTCGATACCATCACCAACGACGGATACAACATCAATATCAGCATATACTGATAAAATGATCTGCAAAGACTCTCTAATTAACGCCTGATCATCTGCAATCATTACCTTTATCATATACTTCACCTCCTATTTTTGGAAAAACTATTTTAGTGTAAAATCCTTCCCTATTTTCAAAATGAATAGAACCACCTAAAATAGAAACTCGCTCTCTCATTTGTTTCAAGCCATACCCAATTTGTAAGTCGTCAAAACCTATTCCATTATCGTGCAAAACTATTATGTTGTTATCCTCACTCATAAAGCGAATGCTCATTTTACTAGCATGTCCGTGACGAACAGAATTTGTCATAGATTCTTGTATAATCCTAAAAATAGTATCTTCCTGCATAACATCTAAATCAATATTCCCCCATTCATATTTTAGATCGACAGAGAGTTTTGATAGAGACTCATACTCACTAATCATTAATATTAGAGCATCTTTTAAACCATTATTTTGCAAAGCTCCTGGTCTTAGTCTATGTAATGATCCCCTAACATCTTTGATCCCCTCTCTAACTGCATTTGAAACATTTTTCAACTGTTCTTTAGCACGGATAGGATGAACATCAATTAGTACAGAAACAGCATCAATCCCTGCTGAAATTCCTGTCAACGCATGACCTAGAGTATCATGAATTTCCCGAGCAATTCTTTTCCTTTCTCGATCTTCAGCGATTTTCTCTGATAACGATATGTAATGATTCAATTCAGTGTTGACTCTAGATAACATTTTAAGCTCTTCCTCAATATTATGGTGCTCTTTAATCACGTATAGGATATAAGACAATAAAGAGATGATGAAAATAATAACGTTTAATGACGTCAATGCATTTTCTAAAAATAACACTACACCTCGTATGGACGATGGGTAAAATTGGATATAGGTAGAAAGAGATGGAACTTTTATAAATAGTGACAAGATTTCATAGTCTGTTAAAAGTAACATTAAAAAACTCAAGAAAATAAAAATAATCCAAGAACGTTTACTATCAGAGTCTTGAAACTCTCTTGAACTATAGAATATATCAGCAAAAACTAATAATATTATTCCATTGTATGACAGATTTTGTGACCATATAACACCAATCATTAATACTATTTCAAACAAATTCCATTTTGAAAAAATTGGCCATTTTTCTCAGTTGAGTACATTTTATAGGTAGATATAAAAATAATACCGACGAAAAAAATAATTGAATACCAAAAAATCTGGTCAGGTGATTTTGAAATATTATTTAATTCTCCCAATAAGAGTATCATCTGTCCCTTTGAAATTACATAGTTTGTAATCTGTATATACAAAGCTCCATTGTATATAATGGTTAGAAAATTAATTAATAAAAGTAAAATTATAGAATACTGGACACCTTTTACCTGTTTCATTACTGCCACCCATTAATATCAAACTGAATTATATTATTTTTATCAACAAATTGTACAGGTATAGTATATAATTCTTCAACTTCTTCTTTTTTTACTAATAAATCTATTGTTTCCGATACTTTTCTACCCATATGAGATGGAAATTGAGCAACCGTTCCCGTAACTTCATCTGTTGTAGCTAATAAATGCTTCATATCTGGTGAACCATCTATTCCGTAAATAAGTTTTTTTGAAGTTACTTTCAATTCTTTAATTGCTGCTAAAGCTCCTATAGCTGCTCTATCATTTAAAGCCACTATAGCATCAAATTGTAAACCTTCAGATAACGCATCACCTACAGTAATCATAGCATACTCTGTTTGACCAACCGTTTCTCTTTCTGAGATAATTTGATAATGTTCTTCTGATTTTATTGTATCCAAAAAACCAGTTATTCTCTGATTAGCTGATAGAGCATCTTTGTGCGTTAACAAAAGAATATGAGCATTTGAGGTACGTTTCATCAAATCCTTGGCAATTAATATCCCAGCATGGTAATTATCAGAAACTATGCTCGTATCAACTTTTATATTATTCAACTGACTATCTACTGCTATAACTCTAATTCCAAAATTCTTTGCCCTACTTAACGCTTCTACAATTTGCTCGCTATCACTCTTAACCGGATTAATAACAATAACATTCACTCGCTTCTCTATAAACTCATCAATTTGTTTACTCTGTTTTTCTTCACTCATCTCTGCATCCCGAGTATACAATATCTGACCTTCTGAATCAGAATAGCGTTGAATCTCATTATGTAAATGTCTATAAAATTCACTATTCATCGTCATATAAGTCGCTCCAACTTTTATTTGTCCCGGAATAGGATCTGTCTGACTCACATGAGTATAAATCGCAAAAACAAATACGACTACTGTACAAAATATAATTTTGACGATTGTTCTTGTATATTCTCTACTCATTCCAACCTCCAAAAAGTTTCAACTAGTTCATTGTAACACATTTAGACATTATAAAAAAGCCTAAGAGCAACTCAGACTTTTCAATGTTTAAAATGGTAATTCTTCCTCTTCCAGGACCAAATCTGCCAAATCCTGCCCAGCGTTATTTTCTCGCATAGCACGTTGGGCACGACTTTCCAGAAGTTGGAATCCTGTAACAAGTACTTCGGTCACATAATTCATTTGACCATTTTTCTCAAAACGACGGGTACGCAATTCCCCATCAACGGAAATGAGACTACCTTTGGTTGCGTAGCTTGCCAAAGTTTCTGCTAGTCTGCCCCATAGGACCATATTGACAAAATCAGCTTCACGTTCACCGTTTTGGTCTTTGTAACGACGGTTGACAGCGATAGTTGCTCGCGCTACTGACTTGTCATTGTTGGTTTTGTGCAATTCCGGTGTAGACGTCAAACGCCCAATCAAGATAACTTTATTATACATATTTTTTCCTCCTACTTATCTATTCGTAGGAAATCAAAAAAAGTTACAGAAATTTGTAACTTTTCGAGGAAATTTTTTAGTTTTTATGAACCATGAATCCTGTCGCTTGTTGATTGGCCATAATGGTCATATCTGTAATCTGCACACGACGAGGTTGACTGGTCACATAGACTACTGTGTCTGCAATATCCTGAGCTTGCAAGGCTTCGATTCCCTGATAAACCGTCGCAGCCCGCTCTTTGTCACCATGAAAACGTACTGTAGAAAAATCTGTTTCAACGATTCCCGGTTGAATAGTCGTCACCTTGATATCCGTTGCAATGGTATCAATTCGCAGTCCATCTGAAAAGGTCTTAACTGCTGCCTTGGTAGCTGAGTAAACAGCTGCACCCGCATAGGCATAGATTCCTGCGGTTGACCCCATGTTGATGATATGTCCTTGATTGGCTTTTACCATTGCTGGCAAGAAACAGCGAGTGACTGCCATCAAACCTTTGACATTGGTATCCAGCATGGTCAGCATATCCAACTCTTCATAGTCCTGATAAGGTGCTAAACCTAGAGCCAGTCCGGCATTGTTGACCAGAATATCAATCTGACCTATCGTTTCTATAATATCAGAGCAGACATCCTTTACCATGTTCATATCCGTGACATCTAGCGGAAAAGTCCAGACAGTTTGATTTGGGAATGCTCCTGCAAACTCAATTTTTAAGGCTTCAAGTCTGTCTATCCGTCGTCCTGTTAGAACGACATTTTCACCCTGCTCCAGATAAGCACGCGCAATTGCTTCACCAATACCTGATGTCGCTCCTGTAATCACAACATTTTTTGCCATCTTATTTCCTTCTATCTGGTCTATCAGATACTGACAATTTCTTAGGCAGTCCAGTGTTTAGCTGGATCAAATGGAGTTCCAACAACTTGGTCTTCTGATAATTCAATAATACCACGTTTTTGCGGAGCATTTGGCAGATGCAATTCACGAGGACTGCACATCATGCCAAAACTCTTTTCACCACGAAGTTCGCCTGGGAAAATGAGATTGCCTTTTGGCATCATAGCTCCAGGAAGAGCGACAATGGTTTTCAACCCCACACGCGCATTGGGTGCTCCTGCAACGATTTGCACTGTCTTATCACTTGCGACTGCAACTTGGCAGATGTTGAGGTGGTCACTATCAGGATGGGCTACCATCTCAACGATTTCACCAACAACAAACTTAGGCTCTTTATCATTGATAATTTCTTCTTTAAAACCTTCCGTTTGTAATTCTTGGTTCAAACGAGCGACTTGCTCATCTGATAAAAAGACTTGACCTCGCTCTGCAATTTCAAACAAACTTGAAACTTCAAAAATATTCCACGCCACTGTTTCCCCATTATCTTTGAGGAAAACACGAGCTACCTTGCCTTTGCGTTCCACATCTAGTTTGGCATCTCCGCTGTTTTTCACGATGACCATAAGGACATCACCGACATGTTCTTTATTATATGTAAAAATCATTGTTTCCTTTTCTCCTATTTCAGTCCTGCTAAAAAGTCATTAATTTGTTGCTTGCTTTTACGATCGCGATTAACAAAACGACCAATTTCCTTGTCTTTTTCTAGAACAACAAGGCTAGGGATTCCATAAACATCCCAGAGTTTGGCTAAATCTATATACTGGTCTCGGTCCACTCGAATAAAGGTGAACTCAGGATTGGTCTCCTCAATTTCTGGCAAGGCAGGATAGATATAACGACAATCGCCACACCAGTCTGCCACAAAAAGGAAGACTTTCTTGCCATCTTTTTCTACTAAAGATGCCAATTCTTCTAAACTTGCTGGTTGTATCATAAGACTTCCTCCTCATAGACTAGGTCTTCATTTTCATAGACAAAGGTATAATGACGGCCATCCTCAAAAATGACGCCACCAACCAAGCTCTCTAGACTGCTTTCATAGACTTGAACATAGAGAGTCGCAATTTCCCCCATATCTGAAAAATGGTCTCGCACAATCTCTGTCAACTCTTCCTGAGTCTTCATGAGCTTACGGTCATCTGCAACTTTTTTCGTAGCAAGGGCAAGACTTCCAATACCAAGCAAAGCCAAGCCTGCCATCCACATTTTTTTAGCTTTCATACCATTCATTTTAACACAAAAAAGGCTTTAGGACAAATGAGGAAGCAGCAGAAAAGCAAGTAAAAAGCCTCTTCCTTTAAGGAAAAGGACTTCTTATACTCAATGAAAATCAAAGAGTAAACTAGGAAGCTAGCCGCAGGTTGCTCAAAACAGCGTTTTGAGGTTGTGGATGAAGCTGACGTGGTTTGAAGAGATTTTCGAAGAGTATGATTCTTATTGCCAGGCGCCTGAGTTGCCAACGTAGTAACCATCAGGTGTGTAAGTATTACGAAGCATCTTACCTGATGAAGCTAGATAATACCACTTGCCATTATCTTTGACCCAATCATTCGCTAGCATGGCACCAGAAGAACTTACATAATACCAGTCTCCCTTGTCATAAACCCAAGTGCTTGCTTTCATAGCTCCTGAAGTTGATAAATAGTACCACTTGCCTTGGTCGTAAAGCCAATCACTAGCAATCATGGCTCCTGATGATTTAAAGGCATACCAGTTGCTACCTTGATAAAGCCAAGTTTGATTGAACATGACTCCTTTATCATTCATAAAGTACCAAGTTCCCTTGTCATAAACCCAATCCTTCTGCACTAATTGACCTTGTTTTTGATAGTACCAGTTTTGGTTTGATTT
Organism: Streptococcus sp. Marseille-Q7156; assembly: GCF_965119495.1. Next base: position 16,324 of record NZ_CBCPLU010000002.1, read on the forward strand.
TAGCCAGCTTTCTGCTTTTACAATCGGATAAAGTTCTTTGAAAGATCCTCCATCATATTTATGACTGATAGATTTTAGTTTTTCAAGTTTCAACTCGCCATTGCCATAGTCTGCCCAAGCAAAGACTTTTTGACCATTGACAGTCTCTGGTAAGGTAGCAGTGTAAGTCTTGGTTTGATAGTCCCATTTTGTATCAAGGTAGGTGTATTGATCATTTGATTCTTTAATACGGTAGTAGCCTCTCTTTCCACTATCATTATGAATATCATCCACAACTTTCGTTGACCAGGTCTTTACTTCGTTTCCGCTCTTAGCCTCGACCTTGATATCTCCTCTATAGCCATATGGAACATAGAAATTCAGGTAACGCCCTTCTATACCCATCATAGACTTGTCCTTTTCTTGACCTAGAAAATTGACTGTCTGATCTTGACCATCGAGACTAACTGTCCACTCGATTTTCTCGGTTTTTGGCAAATCCAAGACTTTGATATCCACTTCATGACCATTGTTAAACCGAAGAATCTTGCCATCTTGATACTGTACTCCACACTTAACAACCCATTCTTCTTTAAGCTCAAATGCCTGCCCTGAATGTGGAAAAGCCAGTAAAGCTAGACCAGCTAGAGACAAACCAAATAATGTGATTTTTTTCATCGTAGATCCTCCTTAGGATTTTTTATGTTAATTATATCACTATGTTTTTATTTTGCAACTCATATCCTAAATATACAAGCAAAAAACCTCTGAGATTCTTCTCAAAGGTTCTGATTTAACTAATTGCTGTTCTCAACTGCTGCAGTCACAAAAGCAGTGTAGAGTTCTTCTGGGCGATTTGGACGGCTTGACAGTTCAGGGTGATACTGACACGCTACAAAGAATTTATTTTCAGGAATTTCCACGATTTCGACCAAACGATTGTCTGGAGAAACTCCTGAGAAGACAAAGCCTGCTGCCTCAAACTGCTCACGGAAGGCATTGTTAAACTCATAACGGTGACGGTGACGGCGTTGCACCACTTCTTGATTGTGATAAGCAGCTGCAGCCTTAGAGCCACGTTTCAACTTAGATGGATAAAGTCCCAAACGAAGGGTTCCCCCCATATCCTCAACATCAATCTGATCACGCATGATATCAATGATAGGGTATTTTGTTTCTGGTGCAAGCTCTGCAGAATTGGCACCTTCAAGGCCTAAAACGTTACGAGCAAACTCGATACATGTCAACTGCATTCCCAAGCAGACACCCAACATTGGAACATCATTTTCACGTGCATAGCGAATGGCTTGGATTTTCCCTTCCGTACCACGTTGACCAAAACCTCCTGGTACGATGATTCCGTCCGCATCAGACAAGAGCTCTTCCACATTCTCTGCTGTCACATCATTGGCATTGATCCAATTGATTTTAACTTCTGCGTCGTTGGCATAACCAGAGTGTTTCAAGGCTTCAACCACAGAGATGTAGGCATCTTGCAACTCAACATACTTACCAACAAGGGAAATCTTAACTTGTTTCTTAAGGTTCATGACCTTGTCCACCATAGCTGACCATTCTGTCATATCTGCTACTGGTGCGTCTAATTTCAAATGATCACAGACAATTTGATCCATACCTTGAGCCTGCAAGTTCAATGGAATTTGGTAAAGGTGTTCAACATCCAATGATTCGATAACAGCTTCTGGTGCCACATCACAGAACTGTGCTAGTTTGTTTTTAATTCCTTGACCAGCTGGCTCTTCTGTACGAATAACCAACATATTTGGCTGGATTCCCAATCCACGCAATTCTTTTACAGAGTGTTGAGTTGGTTTGGTCTTCATTTCACCAGCAGCCTTGAGGTAAGGAAGCAGGGTTGTATGGATGTACATGACGTTATCCGCACCTACATCTGCCTTCATCTGACGAAGGGCTTCTAGGAATGGCAAGGACTCTATATCTCCTACTGTTCCACCAACCTCTGTGATAATGACATCAGAGTCGGTCGTTAGAGCGGCACGCTTGATTTTTTCTTTCAAAGCATCTGTGATATGAGGAATAACCTGAACAGTTGCCCCAAGGTATTCTCCACGGCGTTCCTTACGAAGCACTTCACTGTAAATTTTACCAGTTGTCACGTTGGAATATTTGTTGAGATTGATATCGATGAAACGTTCATAGTGACCCAAGTCCAAATCTGTCTCAGCTCCGTCATCTGTCACAAATACTTCCCCGTGCTGGTAAGGACTCATAGTTCCCGGATCGATATTGATATAAGGGTCAAACTTTTGAATGGTTACTTTGAGACCACGATTTTTCAAGAGACGGCCCAGACTCGCTGCGACAATCCCTTTCCCAATAGACGATACCACACCACCAGTTACAAAAATATATTTCGTAGACATAGATTCCTCTTTCTAAAATGCTCAAGGTCTTGTTAACTACGAGGGGACATAGAAAACAAGACCCTACTAATAAGAATAATCTGGGACGACTGCACCAGATTCACAACTAAAATACAAGAAGATAACTTCTTGAAAAACAAAAATAGCTCCCTAAGAACTAGGGAGCTCCGACCTCTAAAAGAGGTGCCCGAACAATATGATACCTAAAAATAGGATAATTGTCAATAGCTAACTTTTATTCCTCAATGTTTTCAGAATCATCGTCTGAAAACTCGTCATCTTCTTCGTTGAGATCCACGTCTTCACCCAAGTCATCAGGGGCGATTTCGTTAATTTCTGCGTCGTAAGCTTCCACTTCATTTTTCTCATCATCTGGATTTTCATCATCATATGAAAGAGCTGGATCTGCTTCGTATGCATCTTCGTCTTCTGGATCATCTGCATTGTAGTCAATAGCATCTGAATCGCCATCCATGAAGGCATTGACACGTTTTTTCTTAGCTTTTGGTGCTACTTCATCGTCGTCATTTTCCTCAAGAGCGATGATTTCTTCGTCGATTTCGTCTACACCATACCATGAACGAAGCCCCCATTTGTTGTCTCCAAGTGAGATGAAGCTACCGTCAAAGTTCAACTCTGTGTAGAACAAAGGCAAGGCTTCGCGGATATCGCTGTTTGATGTTCCAAGGTAGTTTTGAATTTCGTTTACAAGATCACTAAAATGCATCTCATGGTCGCGACCACGAAGTTCCAAGATAGCACGCGCTACCTCAATCATAGATAGTTCACTTTTTTCTTGCCCAGCAAATACTTCTAATTCCAAAGCGTTTCTCCTCATTTTTACTACTATCGCCAGAGCAAACAGACTCTGACCTCATTTTATCATTTACTCTTTATTTTACGATAATTTTGCAGAATAGTCAAAGGTTAAGGGGGAGAAAGTGATAGGACTTTTTATTGCTAACTTCTCAAAGTAACTTCCACTTGCCTAACCGAAGTGGAAATTAGTCTAAAACGGACTTTTTATTTCTTTGCTACCCAGCCGATGGTGTCGTTAGGTGGGGTCAAAAATTTTTAACTTGTTAAATACTATCTGTTTTCTATTGATTTTATGTGTTGTTCTTGTTTAAGGAGTGAATTAGGTTTAAACCCAAATTTTTCTTCTATTCTAGCTTTTTCTTGATAGCTAAAGGAATGCCGTGATACATGATTAACAACCATTAAATTCAATATGGTACGAGCTACGTGTGACATATTTTTATTGTTTCTATCATTTAAGATAGATTTTTCCGAGAATTGTTTTTCATATTGTAGTTCTAATCCCCTTTTTATTAATATATAGCTAGGATTAATATTGCTATTTTCCATCATTTCTGAAAAATAATGAGAAATAGGTTCTGAACCAATTGATGAAACAGTTTTCATAACTAGTGAATATATAGTAGCAAAATTCATGCTCACAAGTATGTCATGGATATCTTTTCTTAGTTTATCCTCATTTAGGTTTTCTGTATCAACTTCTTTTGAAATAAAGTTCTCTAGAAAAAGTATAAAATCTTTATCGGAGACAATCTGAATAAAAGAGGTAAGAAGTCTTAAATTAGCATCAACTGTATTTTTTAATATTTTATTAAAATCTTTGTTTTTTATTGACCCGTATCTGTTCTTAAGAATTACTCCAATTACTTCTACGGTTTGAATTGCATTTCTAACTTGATTTTGTCTATGAGCTTGTTTTTCTTCAATTATCTCTGTGTTATCTCTTTCTGAGTATGCATTTTCCTCTAATCTGTCTCGATGATTCAATTCGGATTTTCGTTTTTCCTCGAAGTTCTCTATCCTGTAATCAATATTATTAGATAAGTCATTAACTTGTTTATCAAAATCACCCAACTCTACAGAATCAAGTGTTGCTTCTGTATAATCACTAAATGAATTCTCTAAACTATAGTTTAACATTTCTATTAATCGTTGATCTTTACAATGATGCGCTAGAAAAATACTTATGTGGCCATTCTGTTCTAAATCCAGATTCAAAATAATGTCTTGTATGTCATCAAGATGTTCATTAAAGTTATCAGATAGATATTGCCCTAAAAAGTAATAATATAGATACTCATAGCAAAAACTGTAGTTAGAAGAGTTGCTTTTTCTCAACAATCCAGTTTTCATTAATAAACTTAGATACTCTTCTAGGTCAAAGATTTTATAATCATTTTGATAATCTTCTAAAAATAAATTGAAATCCTTATTTGATACTTCTAAGACTTCTTTTTTAAAAAGATACATAGAAAAATAAGACAAAAAGTTTAAATAAGACACAATCCGATCATTACTTACTCCACAATTTTGAAAAGCTAACTGAATTAGTAAATTATAACAATGACCGTGTGAAGATATAGGAGTATCGAATCTGTTGTTAACATCAATTGAAGAACCTAGGATAATTAAAATATACAGAGGAAATGCGGGGATAATACCATTCTTATATCCTCTATCTAAACCCAAACTGATATCAACAAGATTCGTATTCTCATCAATTTTCTTTAATTTATCATTTGTGTTTAAATCTCTATAGAGTGATTTTGATTCTATAAATTTCGTTATAAGTTCATTTCTTAAAGAAGGTTTAAAAGGTTGTATTGTGAATCTTGTTACTGTAAAATCATTCGAACTAATATCATAAATATCATCAACAAACAAAATTAACCCTGCGTACTTGTCAATTTTTTTAACAATATTTTGTAATTTTGTCGAAAGTTTATGAAAATCATCAATTATAACAACTATATTTTCTGCTTTATTTTTATGGTTAGTTTTATATGTTGAAATATATTTGTTGCGAACTGCCTTTTCTATATTTTGAGAATTAATCTCTTTACTTTCTAAATAGATAGGTTGAAAACCGTCACTATATATATCTAAAAATAATTTTTTTGCAAAAGATGTTTTTCCACTTTGTCTATCGCCTACTATAAAAACTTTATCTAAATAATATTTACTATTCAATAACTTTTCTGCTGAAAGATAACTTATATTTTCTTTTCTATCTATTCTTAGTTCTGGATAAGTATACAAATCTGAAAGTTTTAATGTGGAATTAAGAACATTAGAAATTAAACCAATCGAATCAAGTTGCGAATGAACTTCTTCTTTTAATTTATCTTGAGGGCAGAGCTCTTCTTTTGAGAGCTTTTCAGATAATCTTATAAAAAGAGAATTTAATTGATCGGATGAGTCAAACGACATTTCCTCAAATTCTTTACAGAAAGATTCGTAAGGTAATGTACCAAAAATGTAAGGCAAATTATCTTCTGAGATTTTAATAGGTATTACTTTATCTAAGAAATTATGTTCTGTTATTTCTTTTAATTCGAAACTCACACCCGAATCTTTTTTTCAGATTTTTCTAAATAGGCCTTATCACAAATAGATAAAATAACATCGCAATTTCTAATATTTTCAATCATGAATTGATTTAAAGTATTTTTGTTAACAATATTACCATCATAAATAACTTCTAAATTTTTTTCTTCTAGTTCGAGTTCAAGTTTACGTATAAAGTCTAATTGTCTCTGACTATAATTTTCATCATCTGACCAGGCATGTGCAATAAAAATTTTACTCATTTCATTATCCTTTAGATAAATTTCTTTAATTCATTATACCAAAAAACACGGCTCATCACCGTGTTTCTGTGTTTATTTCACCAACTTCTTCATCTCATCAATACGTGCTACGGTCGCGTCGTATTTGGCTTGGTAGTCGGCTTGTTTGTCACGTTCTTTTTGGACAACTTCTGGTTTGGCATTGGCTACGAAGCGCTCGTTAGAGAGCTTCTTGCCGACCATGTCCAATTCTTTTTGCCATTTAGCCAGTTCCTTGTCTAGACGAGCCAGTTCTTCTTCGACATTGAGGAGGTCTGCGAGAGGCAAGTAGATTTCTGCTCCTGTGATGACGCTTGACATAGCGAGTTCAGGTGCAGAGATGGTTGATGCGATTTCCAAGTGTTCTGGGTTTGTGAAGCGTTTGATGTAGTTGACATTGCTGTTAAAGAATGCTTCCAAGTCACTATCGCTAGTCTTAACAAGGATGGTGATAGGCTTGCTTGGTGCTACGTTTACTTCTGCACGCGCATTACGAACAGCACGGATCAAGTCTTTGAGGCTTTCCACACCAGTGTGAGCCGCAAGATCTTCAAAGGCTGGATTAACAGTTGGGTATTCTGCTGTGACGATAGAGCCTTCTGAGATTTGGCCAAAGATTTCCTCTGTCACGAATGGCATGATTGGGTGAAGGAGACGAAGGATCTTGTCCAAAGTATAAAGGAGAACAGAACGTGTGATGACTTTCTCTTCTTCGTTGTCGCTATAAAGGACTTCCTTGGTCAACTCAACGTACCAGTCCGCAAACTCATCCCAGATGAAGTTGTAGAGGATGTGTCCAGCGACACCAAACTCAAACTTGTCAAAGTTAGCAGTAGCTTTTCCGATGGTTTCATTGAGGTTGTGGAGAATCCAGCGGTCTGTGACATTTCCAGCTTCCTTGTTGACCACTTTTTCGACATTGGCAGTTGCTTGCTCAAGAGTCAAGCCTTCATTGTTCATGAGGATGTAGCGAGAGATATTCCAAATCTTGTTGATGAAGTTCCATGAAGCATCCATTTTCTCGTAAGAGAAGCGCACGTCTTGCCCTGGTGCAGAACCGTTTGAAAGGAACCAACGAAGGGCATCGGCACCGTATTGCTCGATGACATCCATTGGGTCAATCCCGTTACCGAGAGATTTAGACATCTTGCGTCCTTGCTCGTCACGGATAAGACCGTGGATAAGGACGTTTTGGAACGGCTGACGACCAGTGAATTCCAAGGATTGGAAAATCATACGAGACACCCAGAAGAAGATGATGTCGTAACCTGTTACCAAGGTTGACGTTGGGAAGTAACGTTTGAAGTCTTCTGAGTCAACATCAGGCCAGCCCATAGTTGAGAATGGCCAAAGGGCAGAACTGAACCAAGTATCCAAGACATCTTCGTCCTGAGTCCATCCGTCGCCTTCTGGAGCTTCTTCGCCGACGTACATTTCACCCTCAGCATTGTACCAAGCAGGGATTTGGTGACCCCACCAGAGCTGACGAGAGATTACCCAGTCGTGAACATTTTCCATCCATTGGAGGAAGGTATCGTTGAAACGAGGCGGGTAAAATTCTACCTTGTCGTCTGTGTCTTGGTTGGCAATGGCATTTTTAGCCAATTGGTCCATCTTGACGAACCATTGCGTAGACAAGCGTGGTTCAACCACCACACCTGTACGCTCTGAGTGACCAACACTGTGGACACGTTTTTCGATTTTAACAAGGGCACCGATTTCTTCCAACTTAGCAACGACTGCCTTACGAGCTTCAAAACGGTCCATGCCTGCAAATTCGAAGGCCAAGTCATTCATGGTTCCGTCGTCGTTCATGACGTTGACTTGTGGCAAGTTGTGGCGTTGACCAACCAAGAAATCGTTTGGATCGTGGGCAGGTGTGATTTTCACGACACCAGTACCAAACTCAGGATCTGCGTGTTCATCCCCAACGATTGGAATCAATTTATTAGCGATTGGAAGGATAACATTTTTACCAATCAAGTCCTTGTAGCGTGGGTCTTCTGGATTGACCGCAACAGCTACGTCCCCAAACATAGTCTCAGGACGAGTTGTCGCAATTTCAAGGGCGCGTGAGCCATCTTCCAGCATGTAGTTCATATGGTAGAAGGCACCTTCGACATCCTTGTGAATAACCTCGATATCAGAAAGGGCTGTACGAGCTGCTGGGTCCCAGTTGATGATAAACTCACCACGGTAGATCCAGCCTTTCTTGTAAAGGTCCACAAAGACCTTGCGAACAGCTTTTGACAAACCTTCATCAAGCGTAAAACGCTCACGAGAGTAGTCTACAGAGAGTCCCATCTTGCCCCATTGTTCCTTGATGGTAGTGGCATATTCGTCTTTCCATTCCCATACTTTATCTAGGAATTTTTCACGACCAAGGTCATAGCGGGAAATGCCCTCACCACGCAAGCGCTCCTCAACCTTAGCCTGGGTCGCAATCCCAGCATGGTCCATACCTGGAAGCCAAAGCGTATCAAAACCTTGCATGCGTTTCTGACGGATGATGATATCCTGTAAAGTCGTATCCCAAGCGTGACCAAGATGGAGTTTCCCAGTTACGTTTGGTGGTGGAATAACGATTGAATAAGGCTTAGCCTTTTGATCGCCTGAAGGCTTGAAAACATCGGCATCAAGCCATTTTTGGTAACGACCAGCCTCAACCTCGGCTGGATTGTATTTAGGTGAAAGTTCTTTAGACATATGTTTGTCCTTTCTAGTTAATATCTTTAAATAAAATTAGTATGTAGAAGATAAGCTTTGATTCATCACATCTGATTTTTTCAGTATCTTCTATTAGCAAAAAAGAAACTGTATAAAAATTTTACATTAACTTTCTCTCATTATCTTCATAATATGTTTATCAAAGTCCGATAGAATTTTTTGAGTTCGGTTAAATTTTTCATACTCCTGGATGGCTTTTGAGTCTGCTTGTTTCTTGGAAATACTTCCTTTTCCTTCTAAAATTTCGTACTCATTAAAAGATAGAAAACGATCAATACTATCTGCCAATCCTCGCATGGTAAAAGTGTTACGGCGCTCAACCAAACCTTCAATATAATCAAAATAAGCTGTAACTGTTCGCTCTAGTTGTCGAATTTCTTTTTCTTGCAAATAGTTTTTAGCCACCGTTACATCTGATTTGAACACTCGTCCATCAGGTGCATTCTTCCAAGAAGTTAATCCCATTTTTTCTCTACTAGCATCGGCTTGTTGATAGATAATTTCTGCAGCAGTACTTCCAGTAATTGCATAATGAAATTTATTTTGCACCATAGCATAGAAATTTTTAGTAATATCTGAGTTTTGATCATAATCTATGGCACATTCAGCAAAGATATCCGTGATTTGTTGATAGATTCGGCGCTCGCTAGAACGAATAGAGCGAATTCGTTCTAAAAGTTCACGGAAATAATCTTGTCCGAAAACTGTCTGTCCTTGTTTCAAGCGTTCATCATTCAAAACAAAACCTTTGATGATAAATTCTTTCAAAGTCTTGGTTGCCCAAATTCTAAATTGAGTAGCCTTACTGGAATTTACTCGATAACCAACCGAAATGATAGCATCCAGATTGTAATATTCAAGTTCACGCCGGACAGTTCTATTTCCCTCTTGTTGAACCTGTGCAAATTTTGCACAAGTTGATACCTTATCCAACTCACCACTATCATAAATGTTTCTCAAGTGCTTTGTAATGACACTTCGTTCAACTCCAAAGAGCTCTGCAAGACCTTTTTGAGTCAACCAAAGATTTTCATCTTGTAAAAGGATATCTAGCTGAACGTCGCCATTTGGTGTAGTATACAGGATGAAATTAGAAATTTCATTCAAGACAATTTCACCTCCCCCTTCCATAAACAATTACTTCTCTTTCTTAAACTTTATGCCGTTTTCTTTCAGCTTTTTAACGGTTACGGGACCAATTCCCTTCAAAGCGAGAACTTCTTTTTCAGTCCATTTTTTGAAATCTAAAGACGTACGAATCCCATTTTCAACAAAGATGTGAACAAGATCCATCCGAATCCCCTTCATTTTTTCCTCATTCATAAAGGAATGCCAATCGGATACCTCGGATAAATTTCTTATCATACTAGAATGATTCGAAAATACTGGTTTACGGCGGCATTTTTTGGCTTCGTTTGTTAAAAATTTCGTTAAAATAATATTTTCTAGTAAATAATCAAACAGAGGATACAAACTAGCTTGTAACGATTCAACTGAATTTGGACAATAGCATTCTTGGTCTTCTATATCTATAACTTTGAATTGCCAATCTTCCTCCATAAAGAATTCGACAGCTTCATCATTGATTTCCACTAATTTTGCAAATAGCTGACTTGCTTCTTCAATTTTTCCTTGAGAAAAAGCAGAGATGATGGCATGAATAAGAATGGTATCATCCCGTTTCCCTTTATTTAATTCTTCACGATAGAAGCGCTCAACCTTTAGTTCCTGACCAGTAATATGATACAAGGAAAGCATACAGAAGACAAAATTAGGAGGAAAACGGTCTGGTCGCTTACTCAAATATAGGTCAATCAATTCTATAGCCTTAGAATTGAAGTTCTCCATCATATAATACTCAATCAGAAACATCAGAGCAGACAGGATAGGGCGTGCTTCAAAATAATTCCAACTATTGTATCCATTCACTTTCCATTTTTCTAAAACTAGAATTTCAAAATCCAATACTTTTTTAAAGGTTGACAAATCAAAACTTTCAACCTCTGATAAGAACAAGTGAAAATTAGCCGCAAAATAATCTGGATTGATTTTTAAAACTTGTTTTAACAGTTTATTTCGCTTCTGTGTATTCGGAGTATGCATAGCTTCTCTAAATAAAGCATGATCCTGATTCCAATCAAAAGTCCCATTTTTCAGTTGGTAATTGATTAGCTGAACATCTGGATACTCTCCGTGTTCATCAGCATATTGCATCACTGCTGTATGTAGTTCATCGAAATTTTGAATGGTACGACGTTCTACAAAAGTTGGATTTTTGGCCATGATTTCTGTCCAAGCAGCCTCTTCTTCAGAAATAACCTTAATATCCAACTTCTGCTGGCGTTTTAATTCTTTTTTTCTATTTTTCTTTTTAGCCATCTATTTTCTCCTCTAATTCATCCTTCAATAGATCAAACTCTACCTCTGCTGTATTGGATATTCTTACAGCCTCGGATACAGGTTTTAATGGAGAATTCCAGTTTCTCTGTAGCTTGTTTACTTTGAAGGTTGAACCCCAGGTGTGATTAAGGTAGAGTTTTCTAGTTACGTTTGGTGGTGGAATCACGAACGAAAAAGGTTGAGACTTTTGAACTTCTTGAGTCTTGAGAACATCTTCATGAAGTTGTTTTGTTAACGACCAACCTAAACATAGGATGGAGTGTATTTAGGTGAAAGTTATTTAGACATTATTTTTTCTCCTTTTATGAATATTTCTTTTATATCTACGATTTATTAATATACTATGCATATTGTCACGATACACGTAATATCCATTATAGGTGTTTAAATAGAAATATTGTAATAACCAAATTATAATCTTCCCAATAACTAATGATAATATGAAACAAACGAAAATAATTATAGTTGAGGCAAATAATTCAGACATCCAATCAGCTTCGGGAGTTATAAATTCGACCAATTTCTTCTTAATCTTTAAACCCCAAATAATTTCGGTTAACTTTGGAATAATACTCAACATTAATAGAGTAAGAAAACCATATAGTTGAGTTCGATAGAGGTGTCTATCCATTTTCTCAGTTCTTATTGGTTTTTTCTTATATTTTTTTGTATCAAATTGAGAATTTATTTCTCCAATTAGACTAGGAATTAATATTGGCAAAAACCAGGTTAAAGCATTTATTAATTCATTTTCAACTTGATTAAATATTGCTAACAACAATATACAGATTGTTCCAGTTAGCCATGATGCTATTACTTCTTTGGTATCTTTTGCAACATGTCTAATTAGATTATGAATTCTCCACCAGAATATTAAATAAAGCGCAATAAATGAATTAAATATAAAAATGTCAGTTATTAAATCGGAATGAAAATCAATAGCTTTAGAAATAAAGTAATAAATATAGATATAATACCATAAAAACGAATTAATAAGCATCGTGGCATATACATTCCATAGTGTCTTTCCCTTGGAGATATCTATTTTATTAACTTTTTTAAATATCTTAATTGATATTATAGTTTTTATAACAGATAATACCAATGGTAATATTAAAAGTATTACAATGATAAGCCAGTTATTTATGTGATTTTTACTTATGCCATAATTAGTAAAAAAATATTGAGATAAGTTGATTAAAGTTGATTCAACTAGATTTAGGTTATAAAGAATGTAAGTCAAGATTCCGCAAAATATTCCATCCCATGCGTTCATAAAAGCTAAAGATTTAGTACTTTTAGTAAGAAAAACTCTAAACTTATTAAATCGATTTTTATAGTTAAACACATATATTAGTATCAAGGCAAATTGTAAAATTATAACTAATTTAAAATCGGTAAGACAGAATATAATTAGAGATATTATTGGAAAATACGTTAGCGCATACATAAGTATTTTCCAAGTTTGAGCAAAAAGATTCCTCAATCTATTGTCAGTATTAAAATAATACATTAATTTCAATCTTTGCCTCCTAAATCTAATCTAAAGGTTGGTAAATCAAAATCTTCAACCTCTGATAAGAATGGATGAAAATCAGCAGCAAAATAATCTGGATTGATTTTTAAAACTTGTTTTAACAGTTCATTTCGCTTCTGTGTATTTGGAGTATGCATAGCTTCTCTAAATAAAGCATGGTCCTGTTTCCAATCAAAAGTCCTATTTTTCAGTTGGTAATTGATTAGCTGAACATCTGGATACTCTCCGTGTTCATCAGCATATTGCATCACTGCTGTATGTAGTTCATCGAAATTTTGAATAGTCCGACGTTCTACAAAAGTTGGTTTTTTAGCCATTATTTCTGTCCAAGCAGCCTCTTCTTCAGAAATAACTTTGATATCCAACTTTTGCTGGCGTTTTAATTCTTTTTTCTATTTTTCTTTTTAGCCATCTATTTTCTCCTCTAATTCATCCTTCAATAGATTCGACTCAACTGACTTAGATATCCTTCGGGACTCAGCTACAGGCTTGAACGGGAATCTAAGCTTCTTTGTGATTCGTTTACTTTGAAGGTTGTACCCCAGGTGTGATTAAGGTAGAGTTTTCTAGTTACGTTTGGTGGTGGAATCACGAACGAAAAAGGTTGAGACTTTTGAACTTCTTGAGTCTTGAGAACGTCTTCATGAAGTTGTTTAGATATGTGTTTGTCCTTTCTCTATTTTGTTCATTTTATTTTGAATTTGCTTAGCAACTTCTTCTGCAGACAAATTCGTATTATTTATTTTAAAGTAGTGGTGCAACTCATTCGGTTGATGTTGGGAATTTAATTGAAGTGTTTCAGCAGTCTCTAAAATTTCTCTTTCAGATATCTCAATATGCCGTTTCAAGGGCTTGTGCTTCAACCGGTTCTCCGTTTGATTTCGGCGTAAACGCTCCTCAAGACTTGTTTCCAACTCAACAAAAAGAATCTCTTGATGAAAGTTATCCAATAAATCCTGAATTTGCTTTAAATACATCAGTTGGTACTGATTTGAAAAATCAATTACGTCTGTTAAAATTACTGATCGCTGATTTCTTGCACTTGCTCCAAGGAAAGAAAAGGTAATTCCACGAACAAATTCCCACATTTCCTCTGTAAAGTCCTGATAGATTTCTAATGCAAAATCGATGGCTTGATGGTTATAAAAGAGGGTAGCATCTGTCAGTCGAGATAACTCTTGACCAATCGTCATTTTCCCAGAAGCCGGAGCCCCAATGATGAAAAGATGCATCAAATCACCTCCCACTCACTCTTCAGCAAACCATATATCAGACTGTCACAGCGGTTTCCTTGAACATCCTTTCTGTCTCTTATTCGAGCTTCGAGGATAAATCCAAGCTTCTCTGCGACTCGTTGACTTTGGACATTATAATCAAAACAAGTTAGTTCAATCTTGTGAAGACCTAATTCTCTAAAAGCTAAGTCAAGCAAGGCACACGCTGCTTCTGGTACATAACCTCGACCCCAATAGTCTGGGTGTAAGGTATAGCCGATTTCCAGCACATCATCTTCATGGCGATGGTTGAAATCGACAGAGCCAACGATCTTATCCGTTCCTTTGACGACAATCCCGTAGCCTGCTGGGAGATTTCCCTTTTCATTGCGCTCGGGAAGGATATGTTCTAGGTAATAAACCTCATCTTCCAAGGTCTTGACGGGTAGAAAGCCTGCTGGGTAAGAGACTTCCGGACGACTAGCATAGGCAAAGATATCCTCAGCATCCGCTACAGTACGAACTCGTAAGACGAGTCGTTCGGTTTCTAATCGTTCTGGTAATTCAGCTCTTGACATCCTTCATCCTCACTTTCTTGATGAAGCTCCCCATAGGGTCAACACGGTTATCTAAATAGCGATAAACGCGCTGGTGACCGTCCCCCATAAAGTAAGTCGGTGAAAAACGGTCATTTTTAAAATGCCCTTTCTCATCCAAGAGTTCAGGATTAGCCAGTCGCTCGATAATCTTGGCAAAGATATGACAGATTCCATCCTCCTCGATAATTCTATCAACTTGACATTCTAACACGACTGGACAAATCTCTAAAATCGGTGCCTGAGTCCGTTCAGAAATCTCGTAGTCTAGCCCCAGGTGTTTCAATTTCTCTCTATGACTGATAAAACCAGCCTGCTCCATCTCGAGCATGAGATTTTCATCAGGGATATTCACGGTGAACTGTTGATAATGCTTAATCTGCTCAGCCGCATTTTCCTCAGCACCAACACCAATGACTAGCCAATCTCCCAAGCTATAAGAGGAGCTACAGGTCGTAATATTGTGTCCAAAATTCTGATCCTGATACCCCAAAATGAAGATAGGAAAACCATAATAGAGTTTACTTGTTTTAAAAGATTGCTTCATAACAACCCCCTTTGACTAAGACACAAAAGAAAAGCCCTGCCATCTACATGACAGGGACGAATGTGTTTATCCGCGGTACCACCCAATTTCGGGCAGTTGCCCGCAACTCTCGTCTTTAAAATAAAAAGACAATATTATTTCATTTTTCAGTCATTAGCAACCAGTTTTGACACATTTGTGGACTTCTCAGCGCCGCCACTTTCTGTAAAATGTAGGATTCAAAACACCTCTAATGGCTCTATTGTAGCAAGATTTTTTCGGAAATGCAAGGCACAAGAAAAATTACTTGAACTTGATGCCATTTTCCTTCAATTTCTTGATGGTAGCTGGGCCAATTCCTTTCAAGGCAAGGAGTTCTTTTTCAGTCCAATTTTTGAAATCTGAAGCAGACTTGATTCCTTCATCATAGAAAGTTTTGGCACGATCAAGTGGAAGTCCACCCAAGTTTGCTGCAAAATCTTCTACAGAATTGGCTACTTTTTGAGCTTGCTCTTTGGTAGCTTCTACTGCTTGTTCAACCTTTTTAGAAACAGCCTTACCAGCTTGGCTTGCTGACTGTTCTGCACGTTTTACGACTTTTTTTGTCTCTTCTACAACCTTAGTCACAGTACTTGAGAAAGCACCTGCACGACGGAGGCTATTTCGTAATTGTTTTTTACGATTGAGTTTCTTTGACATGATAAAATCCTTTCAATAAAAAACCCCTGCTCTGACAAGGATTTAATATAAATATTCTATCAAGATTTTAGTAAAAAATCAAGAATCTATCTCGTTTAATAATTTCGCTCACCAAACAAGCCTTCTGGCAAATCATGAAATCCCTTGCCTGCTTTGAAGTTTTCAAACTTACCAAGCAAGAACTGATAAGCATCCAAGCGACTTTCGTAGCGAATCATGGCATCTTTGGCACGCTCGTCTTGATCCTCTTCGTAGACTTTTTGGCTTTCCTTGTGTGCCATGTCATTGATCATAATCTGGGTATTGACCCAAGCTTCAAATTCCTTCATAAATTCTTGTTCGTAACTCATTTTTTCTCCTTATTCTAATCCACGGAAATAGTCCGTGTCAATCTCTCGGTAGGGTTGGATATCCTGAACATACTCCAGCACTCCTTGGAATTCTCCATCTTCATCATGGACTGCAGCGTATGTGATGTGGACAAACTTACCTCGCGACTCAGACTTGAACCACATTTCATACTTGTCCTTAACTCCTTCACGAAGCCCCTTCATGATGGTCTTTACCTTGTCCAAATACTTAGGCGGATGGCAAAGTTCAACATTACGCCCGACTTGGGACGGCGTCCGTTTGAAAATCATCTCATCAGCTGGCGTATTGTCATTGTAATACTGGAAAATGTCTTCTTTATTGACAAAAGTAATCTCCATAGGGAGGTGATTGAGGATGAGATTAGCCTGCTCGACCGAGAGATAGCCATTCCCAAAAGCCTGTTGACTATGGCGGTCCAGCACTGCTTCTTTTTCCTTAGGGGTAAAGGTAATGGTGAACTGTCCTTCAGGCGTATCGATAACCTGCTGAACTTGACCTTCTGCCGTGTCTAGTTGTACTGTCTCCTCTACACTCTTTTCCTCAACAAAACTCTGGCGTTCTGGCACCCATTTCTCAGACGGACGGATGATGGCATAGCCATAGGCGTCACTCTCCTCCGCAATCTGAAGCCAGTCATCCTGAGTAAAGGACTCAAGGAGAATCATGAGAAGGATGGACTCTTCCTTGAAAATCATACTTTCAAACTCTGTCGCAAAGGATTCAAAATCTTCTTTTACAGTGGAAATCGGCACTTCAGGTAGTGACTTGACCGTCGCTAAAGCTGTTTGAAAGAGTTCCCTAATCTGGTCATCCACTCCCCACATGACCTTAGGAGGGGAATCGTGTCCATAGCGCTCCATGATGGGGAAGAAGAGCTCTTCCTTACGCTGGTAGTGGAGGTCAAATTGCCCCACAAGTCCCATCTGACGCACCAAACCCTTGCGCATCTCCGCAAGCATTTCCTCATCTTCCATAGACTCATAGGTATCTAACAATCTCCGAATGCGAATCAAGGCCGCACGGAGGGCCAGATTTTCTTCTTTGAAGACCCGAACCGGGTGACCTGGATGCTCGGTATCCTCTACTTCGACACCTTTAATAGCATTTTTAAAAAGATTGGCATGGACATCACAGAGTTCCATAACATCTTCAAAGGTGACACCTGAGTCTGAGTTCATCAGCTCGTGCTCCATGAGGGAAATCTCTATAGCTGAGACACCCGCAAAGGTCGCATCAAAACGCTCCTGAACCGACTCAGGAGAGGCACCATTGTGCAATTCTAACAAAATATCCCGCAGGACATGAATTCGTTCATCTGCCATTAGTCTAACCCAATCACTTCATAGCCGTTTGCTTCCAGTGTGCGGACAATCTTGTCCATAGGAGTTCCTTCCAGCTTAGAACCCTGTTTGAGTGATACTTTACGACCAACTGTATTGCGCATCAAGGGATTAGCAAGGGGTTTAAAACCAAGCTCCACTAGGATTTCCAAGACTTCTGGATGCTTGTCCACCACTTCTGCAACGGGAATTGACACATCGATGATATTGTCCATGACGACCTCCATTGTATGTTCTAAAATGATTTTACTGCTTATATTATACCATATGGAAAGAGATTAAAAAACTAGCAGTACAAGACTTACTAGTTCTCTGAGACTTGGATTACCATCTAAATAAGTTTAAAGAACAAATCCAATATTTTAAATAATAGCTTGTAAAACAGCAATTGGACTGCAAAAGAGATGATCATCCACAGGAATTTCATAATTCCAATAATCGGTTTGATAAAAAGAATAGCAAGAAGACCCAAAAAAAATTTCATTCTCTCTCCTCTGGCTTGATGAGCCACCGAGCCGTATCCATTAACTTGTCTGCAATAAAAAGTTTACCTAGACCGACAACAACATTGTCATCTTTCTTTATCGTTTTCATTACTTTTACACCTTGCACGGTCAAAAAATAATTTCCATAGATTTTAGCAAAAACTTTGATAGGATTCATCTCACTCACCCTCGATTATTTCAGCCTCTTTTCGGATTGTTTCAACATCTTCTTGATATTGAACTTCACTATAATTGACTAGTTTGGATAATTCTTTCTGCAAGCTTTCACCCATTGGTTTCATAGTTGCAAAGGTTAAACCACCTGAAATGATACCACCCAAGATAGGAATGAATTTTCCCATTCCTTTGGCCAGCCCTCCCTTGGTAAGATTCACACCAAATATTCTTAAGACTTTTTTCAAAATAGGGTACCAAAGCGTCTTTGTTAAAGCTTTATTAGGTACTGTTTTCATTACCTGTTTGGCAATTGTTATACCACCTGCACGTAGCAAGGCAGCGGTTCCATTCACCCCCAACATGACACCTAGATAAAGCAAGAGGGTATTTTGAGCATCTTCACTCAACTCATCGCGTGAAGCCCAAAGATCTTCATAACCATAAATATAACCTAATTCTTGAGCCAATTTCAGAGAGAAACCATAAAATTGAGCTACATCCGCTGGTATGGTAATTGCCATGGCAAGTCCACCTGGTAATCCTGCCAAAACAGAGGTTCCACTCGCCAATAAAACATTATCCCTAATGCAGGCATTAGCCACTCGATCTAAGATTTCTTGAGATAAGAGAGACGTTGGACCTTGTTCCAATAAGGTAGGAATGTCCTGTGGATCCAATTCTTTGGAAAACTTATCCACTAAAAATTTCGAACGTTCAACCTTAACAACAGGTAGTTTCACCACTTGTTGCAATACTTGCATAGCCAACTCTTGTTCAGCCATATACAAACTCCTTTTACTTCTGTAAGTTATATTCTATGATAGCATACTCTTTTAAAGTATGTTTCAAATCCCCCTCAAAAATTTTCAAAAAATCCTTAGCAACTTATTTGTTAAAGATTTTTAATAGTCTTTGTAGAGACAGCTAGAATATTCAACTCCTACCTTTACAACATGATATTCTATCTGTGAACGATAGTCTATTATTGTTTCACCTAAAATGTTCCTTGAATACACACTAACTATGAGCTTTCGAGCTTCATCTTATAAATCCATAATTTCTTTTTTCTTTCGATCAAATTCTTCCTGGGATAATATCCCTGCATCTAAAAGAGATTTTAGTTTTGTAAGTGCTTCGATTTGTTCATCTAATGATAAACTTGCTTTCATGGCTTTTTCATCTAAACTTTGAGCCATATTCATTCCAAATATCATTCCAGCACTATCACCTAGACCATGTTGCTCCACTCCTGATGCAATTTTTTGTTGTGCTGCAATATTAGAAGATTTCTGCGATACATCATCATAAGCTTTTAAATTCATCTTATTTGATGAAAATTGTTTAACCAATTCCTTAGATTCTGGTGAGAACTCAATATTAGCAATGGCAACTTTCACAATCTCAAATCCAAAACGTTCTTTCCAAGTCCCTGCATACTGTCCATCATTCGATACTTGGGTTGCAAGAACTGAAGCTTGTGAGGGTAATTGTGAAATACGATAAGTTGTTGACAAGGAATTAAGTGCAACAATAAAAGATTGAAGAAATTCTGTTACTATTTGTGATCTAGCTTGAGCGCTATCAAAGGTATAATAAGTCACATTGGCAGGAAGAAAGTTTTTGATAAATTGCTTAGCATCTGTAATTTGGATAGAAAATGTTCCAAAAGCACGTACTTCTAAATCTGTCCCATAAAACAAATCATTATACATGACTGGACCGCGAGTCCCAAATTTAATATCACGAATTTCTCTCAAATTAACAAAACAAATCTGTTTTTGCTGATCACTTTGACCACCGAATCCAACACGATTAACAACATTGTCAAACAGTGACTTTTTCAATCCATCACCGTTAAAAACACTGCTCTCACCATTTTGGTATTCATATCCACCTGGTTCTGTAATAATTTCCTCGATACCCGACTGACTAAAGATAAAGGCAGCAGTATTTTCTGGAATAAAAATCTTGGATCCGTTGGAAATAACACCTACAGATCCCTTCGTATTGACACCCCTACCATTATTACTTTCTTGAACAATACCTGGACTTACAGCTGTATGTTCATCAAAAGCTTGAACTGTGATAATTTCTTTCCACTGATCTGCAAATGTCCCACCAATAGAATCTGTGATTGCTTTTATCAACCCCATTTAATTGCCCCCTTATAAACTCTGCTCCATATCACAATAGGCACATCTCACTGTTTGCTTCACTTGACCTGATAAAGGTGCTCCACAAAAGCTACACTTGGTTGAAATCTTTTCTGGCTCTGCATCCTTAATCCCGAGCCCTGCTTTAAAAGTGTCAAATGTATCCTTAAATGTTTCTGCCAAAACATCTGCTCCAAATAAGCTGCTATCTCCCAAGGTTTCAAAATTACTCGTATCACCTGAAATCAATTTAATAATGTTTCTAGCCCACTTGTCAGTATCCTTAGTATTATTAAATGCAAAGATAGCTTGTCCGCCATTATAATAAATTTCCAGCCGTTTCACACCATTGGTTTTGGTTACTGAAACTTGAGGTTTCCCTTCAAAAATTTTAATCTGGTTAATGGGTATGGTAACTTGGTCTTTTTTCCCTCCCCACAAACCTTTTTTGATATATATTAAGTGTAGATTCGTTAAAATTAATTCATCTGTAGACAAACCATTTTTCCCAAAACTCACATGGTCACTATTCATAACCATATATTCATGTGGCAATAATTGATAATCCATATTGAACTCCACTCTTCCTATTAAAGACTAGCTTTCCACTGCTCCACTTGTTCATGTAGATTATCACGATAATCTTTTAGAGCCTTAATAACCTCTTCTTTCCCTTGAATCGGTGCTTTCTTTAGCGGGCCATATTGTTTTTTCAAATCTTCCATTTCTTTTTTAGTGCTATCTTTTAGTTCTTGGATAGCAGCGCTATCTTCTAAAACAGTTCCTTTAAAGGCTTCGTCTGCTTCTGTATAGTAATTATCGATTATTTTCTCATTCATAATCAAGTAATCTTCATAGGTTTTTATAGACTCAATTGTCGCATCGCTAACATCTTGTGGGTTAAAATCGCTTGAACTGAGTTTTTCTTTTGCTTTAGCAAACAATCCTTTCTTTTCAGAACTACTAGATGAAGTTTCTGTTTGATTCTCACTAGAAGAGCTACTTGTTTTTTCAGAAAGAGAACTACAAGCAACTAGAGTAGAGACGGAAAGACATAGCAAAGCTAAACGACAAACTTTTTTTATATTATTCATTGATAGAATCTCCTTTTATTTATGAAATCATCATATCATATTTCCTAAAAAAAAAAAGCATTTTCTAATTAGATAACATTAAAAAATACAGAATCCCTTTTTTAAAAGAATATTTTTCCATTTCAAATTCCACCTATTTTCCCCACAAAAAAAGAGGGGTACCCCTCTTCTTAGTTCTTATCCAGATTGCGTAGCATTTCATCAATCTTGTTTCCATACTCGATGGACTCGTCTTTGACAAAGGTCAAATCTGGGATTTTGTATAATTTCAAATTGCGACCAAGCTCACGTTTGATAGTACCAGTTGCTTTTTCAAGCCCGATTTGGGCTTTTTGATTATCCGAAGCAAGGTTACTCAAAATGGTGTAATAAACCTTGGCAACAGACAAGTCACCCAGCATCTGAACATCTGTGATGGTCACACCTTGGACACGCGGATCACGGACTTTCTTTTGCAAAATCTCATTGACTTCACGCTTGATTTCCATGCCCACACGATCCGTACGGAAATGATTTGCCATGATATTCCTTTCTCTACTTTGAACCAAAAGCTAGGCCAGCAGACCTAGCTATTTTTAAACTTATTGATTTTCATTTCAAATTGGAACGAAGTTCAATTTGAAATCATCTGCTTCTTTCGCCGTGGTGAAAGTGATGGAACTGATTTATCAGTCCCATCACAGGGGATTTTTGAGACCCTAGGCTCAAAAATAAGCAATGAAACCATCGGTTTGCTTGCGTCCCTCACCACCTAAGAAAGGAGCAAAAAATCTTATCGTTTGATTTCTTCCATGACATAGGCCTCAATCACATCATCCATCTTGATATCATTGTAACCGTCAATCATCAATCCACCTTCACGACCGTTTGTAACTTCTTTGACGTCGTCTTTGTAGTGTTTCAAGCTTGCAAGTTCACCGTCATAGATAACGACACCGTCACGGATAACACGGACTTTAGAGTCACGGGTAACCTTACCGTTGATAACCATGAATCCACCGATAGTTCCCACTTTAGACACCTTGAAGGTTTCACGGATAACTGCTTCACCGATAACTTTTTCTTCAAATTCTGGATCAAGCATCCCTTTCATGGCTTCTTCCATCTCTTCGATAACCTTGTAGATAATGCTGTGAAGACGGATTTCCACATCGTCAGCTTCTGCTTGTTGACGAGCTTGTGGTGTAGGGCGTACGTTGAAACCAACGATGAAAGCATTTGAAGCTTCGGCAAGGGTCACGTCAGATTCATTGATAGCACCGACCGCTGAGTGAACGATGGTAACTTTAACACCTTCCACATCGATCTTCTGAAGTGAGGCAGAAAGGGCTTCAACAGAACCTTGTACGTCTGCCTTAATGATAACGTTAACAGATTTGAGTTCACCAGCTTTAAGCGTATCAAAGAGGTTTTCAAGGCTGACACGTTGGGTAGCTTGACGTTGTTTCATAAGGGCACGTTTGGCACGTTCTTCACCTGCTGCACGCGCAGATTTTTCATCTTCGTAAACGGCAAAGTGGTCACCTGCCATTGGCGCTTCGTTCAAACCTGTGATTGACACTGGTGTTGATGGTCCAGCAACTTTAACACGACGACCAAGGTCGTTGGTCATAGCACGGACACGACCGAAGGTATTTCCAACAACGATTGGGTCTTGAACATTCAATGTACCTTGTTGAACAAGAAGGGTTGCGACCGCACCTTTTCCTTTATCCAAGCGAGCTTCGATAACCGTACCGATCGCACGAACTGTTGGGTCTGCTTTGAGTTCTTGGATTTCAGCCACAAGAAGGACTGTTTCCAACAATTCTTCTATGTTTTGGTTGAATTTAGCTGAGATTTCAACAAATTCAGAATCTCCACCCCAAGCAGTTGACATAACACCATGCTCTGCCAATTCACCGATAACTCGTTCTGGGTTAGCACCTGGTTTATCAATCTTGTTGATGGCTACGATGATTGGAACGTTGGCCGCTTTTGAGTGGTTAATGGCTTCGATAGTCTGAGGCATAACCCCGTCATCTGCCGCTACGACCAAGATAGTAATATCGGTAACAGAAGCACCACGCGCACGCATAGATGTAAAGGCCGCGTGTCCTGGTGTATCAAGGAAGGTAATCTTCTTGCCATTTTCCACGATTTGGTAGGCACCGATATGCTGAGTGATACCACCCGCTTCACCTGTCGCAACACGAGAGTTACGAAGGGTATCTAGGAGCGTTGTTTTACCGTGGTCAACGTGTCCCATGATAGTTACAACTGGTGGACGCTCAACCAATTCATCTTCATTGAGATAACCATCTTCGACAAAGAAACGTTCGATGTCGGCATTATCCACTTCAACTTTTTGTTTGGCTTCGATACCATAATCCACCATGAGGAGTTCAATTGTTTCCCCATCCAAGGATTGGTTTTGTGTGGCCATGACACCCATCATGAAAAGTTTCTTAACGATTTCAGCTGGTTCACGTTTGATACGTTTTGCGATTTCCGCAACGGTCATACCATCTGTATATTCAAATTCTGTTGGCAATTCATGGAATTTACGCTCTGTAACAGGTTTTGGAGCCTGATTGCGGTTGTTCTTGTTATTGCCTTTTTTGTTCTTTTTGTTGTTATTCCAGTTACTATTCTTTTGATTTCTCACTTGATTTTGACTACTTCGATTCTTTTGTTGTTTTCTAGGACCATCTTCTTCGTGATCATAATCGTCACGATTTTTGTCTGGTCGAGCTTGTTTTTTACGACGTGTATCCACTGCAGGTTCTGTTTTCTCAGGGACGACTTCAACCACTGCTTGAACTTGCTGTGCTTGTTGCGCTTGTTCAGCTAACTTAGCCACTTCTTCAAAGATTTCCTCTGGCTCCTTGCGTTTGTTTGCTTGGGCCAAGGCTTCTTTGGCAGCCTGAGTCTGTTTGAAACGTTCCTCACTTGAACGTGCGTACTCTGCATTTTGTTCTGCTTTTAGGGCTGCTGCACGGGCTTTAAAGTCAATACGTGGAGCCGATTGATTTGGACGTTTGTCCTCTTGTTGACGGCGATCGTTTCCACGATTTTGCTGGCCTTGCTGTTTCTTAGCTTGGTCATTAAAGCGACGATTGTCGCGATTACCTTGACCTTGTTTTCCACCATTACGGCCGTCGTTTTTCTGACGGTTTCCGTTTTGTTGTTGGTCACGGTTATTGCCTTTATTTTGCTTGCGTCGTTCTGCCTGCTCTTTGGCACGGGCTTCACGCTCAGCCTTAAAATTACGACTTTGCGGTTTAGCTACTACTTTTTCTGCCTTCGGAGCAACTGGCTCAGCCGTTTTTGCCTCTTCCTTAGCTACAGCTGATTTAGCTGGCTCAGATTTTTCGGCTTTCTTTTCTGCACTTGCTTTTGGTGCTGCAGGTTTTGCTTCTTCTTTCGGAGCAGCTGCAGGCTTAAAGCTGGCAGCGATTTTTGCAGCGACAGCTTCTTCCACACTTGATGAGTGGCTTTTCACATCCAAGCCCAACTCTTTTGCACGCGCTACAACTTCTTTACTTTCTTTTCCAAGTTCTTTTGCGATTTCGTACAATCTTTTCTTAGACAAATCATGTCCTCCTCTTCTATTCCATAAGAGACCTCATTTTCTTTGTAAATCCAGCATCTGTTACAGCCAAAACCTTTCTCGATTTCCCGACTGCTATGCTTAATTCCAGTGTTGAAAACACGGTTACAATTTCTACTTGATAATAATGACTTTTATCTTGAATCTTCTTGGTCAGATTGGGTCCAGCATCATGGGCTAGAAAGACCAACTTGGCCTTTCCGTCTTGAATGGCCTTGACGACCAATTCCTCACCCGATATGATCCTGCCTGCTCGCTGAGCCAGTCCCAAGAGATTGCTTATCTTTTGCTTATTCAAGTCCTAACTCTCTTCTTTTCACTTTGTGATCCACATAAGCGATCAACTCATCATAAAAGCTTTCTTCCACTTCCATGCTAAAGCTGCGGTTAAAGACCTTCTTCTTTTTCGCCTCTAGGGCTTCTGCATTGTCTAGCTTGATATAAGCGCCGCGACCATTAGCCTTGCCTGTCGGATCGATAAAGACTTGTCCTTCCTTGTTTTTGACAATACGGAGCAAATCACGCTTATCAATCACTTCGTTAGACACAACAGACTTGCGCAAAGGGATTTTTCTCGTTTTCATCTTTCCCTCCTCTAGCAGCTTTTATTCTTCTACAGTATCGTTTTCTGCTTCCAAATCTACCGAACCAGCTTCTTCCATGGCTTCAAATTCGCTAGCAGACTTGATATCGATACGGTAACCAGTCAAGTGAGCTGCCAAGCGAACGTTTTGCCCACGACGACCGATAGCAAGAGAAAGCTTGTTATCTGGAACAACCACCAAAGCACGTTTGCTGTCGTTTTCGTCAAAGATAACTTGGTCAACTTCAGCAGGAGCGATGGCATTGTAGATAAATTCAGCTGGATCTGCTACCCACTCGATAACATCGATGTTTTCTTCGATTGGTACCATGCGATCATTCTTCGCATCGTAGCGAGCTGGATGGAACTTGCTAGTGATTTTCTTGATATTCGCTCCACCACGTCCAACGATTGTACCGATAGCGTCCACATTTGGATTGTGGCTACGAACGGCAACTTTCGTACGGTCACCAGCTTCACGAGCCACGCTCATGATTTCAACAGTTCCGTCATAAACTTCTGGAATTTCTTGCTCCATCAAACGTTTGATCATTTCTGGATGGCTACGGCTAACAAAGACGTTGACACCGCGAGGGTTGTCTTCAACCTTGTAGACATAAACTTCAATACGATCGTGGGAAGCAAAAACTTCTCCAGGGATTTGGTCTTGTTTTGACAATTGGGCTTCGATGCTACCAAGGTTAACATAGATAAAGCGGTTGTCAAAGCGTTCTACTGTACCAGACATGATTTCTTGCTCATGTTCTTTGTAAGTATTGTAAGTGATGGCACGTGTTTGCTTACGCATTTTTTCCATGATGGTTTGTTTGGCAGATTGGGCTGCTACACGACCAAACTCAGCAGGTGCTTCTTCAAACTTGATTTTGTCTCCAAGTTCATAGGCTGAATTAATGGCAAGAGCATCTTTCAAGCTGATTTCCAAACGGCTATCAAATACTTCATCAACAACTTCACGGACAGTATAAACGGTAAAGTCACCTGTTTTTTCGTTGAAGTCAATGGCTACGCTGTCTGATTGACCATAGCGTCTGCGATAAGCGGAACGAAGCGACTCTACTACTGCGTCGATGATATCTTCTTTTTTGATTCCCTTGTCTTCTTCCAAAATGCGGAAGGCCTCTAGCATTTCTTTACTCATGTTTTCTTCACTTTTGAATCCTCAAAAGCTATCCTTTCTTTTTCTATAATTTAACTGCTAAACGTGCTTTTGATACTAAACTGTATGGAATTTGGACAGTTTTCTTACGCGTCTTGTCCATATATTCCATAGTCAACTCGTCCTCTTCGAAGGCCAACAAGGTTCCTTCAAAGACCTTTTGCTTATCGATGGCTTGGTAGAGCCCGACATGGATGTATTTCCCAACCGCTCCAGCAACGGCATCCTTGGTTTTCAAAGGACGTTCCAAGCCTGGACTGGTGATTTCTAGGAAATATTGTTCTGGGAAGGGATCTGGCTTGATGGTGTCTAGGACAGGACTGATAATTTCTGTCAAGTCTGCCGTGTCGTTCAAGGTAATTCCTTCAGGTTTATCTACAAAAATACTGAGAATCATGTCACTGCCAATCTTTCCATACTCGATATCCACGAGTTCGAAAGGTGCTTCTATGACAGGTTCTACAACTTCTCTGACTAATTCTACGATTGTTGCGATTGCGTCCACCTCCTCATAAGCAAGAGGCGAAGATATTTCCCCGCCTCACTTTTCATATTCTTACTCTTAGTATAGCACGTTTCCCAACTTATGTAAAGCAAAAGCACTTATACAGCCTGATTTCAGGCTATTTCTTAAAATTCTGCCTCAACTCGATAGATAACTTGCCCCTTGTTTGAGAATTTTTGCTCGTATTCTGTCATGACATTGCCTTCAAAATCACTGGCATGTAAATCAAGCCAGACACCATTGAGCTTCATGCCATACTGAGAAAAGCTCACTAAACTGTACTCAAACAAGCCACGGTTATCCGTCTTGAAATGAATTTCTCCATTTTCAGGCAAGATGCGCTTGAAGGTATCCAAGAAGGTCTTGTAGGTCAAACGACGCTTTTCATGGCGTTTTTTCGGCCAAGGATCTGAAAAGTTCAGATACAAGCGGTCGATCTCACCGTCTTCAAAGTAGTCAGTCAAGTCAGAACCATCTACCCACAAGAGCTTAATGTTAGGCACTCCAACTTCAAGCACCTTGTCCAAAGCGTAGCTCAAAACAGACTTTTGAATATCAATCCCGATATAGTTGATGTCAAGATTTTGTTTGGCCATACCTGAAACAAAGGCACCCTTTCCACTCCCAACTTCCACATGAATGGGATTGTCATTACCAAACAAGTCCCGCCATTTCCCCTTGGCTTCCAAGGGATTGAGGACCACATACTGGGGATTTGCCTCTAGTAATTCTGTCGCCCCTTTACGATTTCTAACTCTCATCTTCTCTTTCCATACTTGTCTCGGAAGTGACGCAAGCCATGGATCTCCCGATTGACATTTTCTAAATCTTGGTTCATATAATACTTGGAAATCTGGCTCAAGTAAGACAATTGACCATACCAATACAATTTACTTAATACCGTCTGATTGTACTTGTAACCGTAGTAGGTCAACCATTCCTTCCACTGATGTTCTGGAATATAATGGCAGAGCATATGGGCCACATCAAACATGCGGTCGGTCAAGCGAACCGAATCCCAATCTACCAAATAAATCAAGCCACTATCTGTCTCAATCCAATTACTATGTCGTACATCTCCATGGACAATGGTCGCATAGTCCTCTCTAAATCCTGGAATAGTCTGACGTAAATCAGCCATCACTTCACTGATAAAATGATTTTTACGCAAAGCATCTGGAGCCGTTTCTTGCCAAGACTGTAGTAAATCTACAGGTGTTTCCATGGCATAGCCCAAACGACTCAACTGTGTCATCAAAGGACGTGAGCGATGTAGGCGGGTTAAAATATTGACGATTTGCTTACGATTCATATCATAGGGGGTCAATATCTTGCCTGTCAACCATTCTTGAGCACACATATCACGCCCATCTGCCAAACGGCGACTCCATAATAATTGTGGAGCAATTTGTTCTCTAGCTAGACCAGGTAGGATTGGAGAGGTGTTCATTTTTACAAAGATACGCTTCCCATCAGGATAGCTACCCATATAAGCCTTGCCACTTTTCCCAGGTATGGGAGTCAGTGTTAGCTCATTATCACCCAAATCCATTTCTTTCCTCCGTATAAAGTTTCCTTACTATTCTACTAGTTTTTGGCCTATTCGTCAACCGCTCCACACCCGATTCTCAAAGAAAAGCATCTGGATTGGTACAGGCTATCATTATAGAAAGAAAAAGGCAAGCACCGTCTTCTACTTACCTTTTCATAATTTTTATAAATAATATAAGAGTGGCCAACTGTTGTAAAACATGTGGACTAGAGTAGAAACCCATAAGTTTTGGCTCTTTTTATAAGCAAAGCCCAGCAACAGGCCCCCAAGTAGATAAAAAATAAACGAAGGGACATTAGAAGGTCCATGCATGAAAGAAAAGAGAGAGGAAGTTAGCACAAGCCCTAACCAAGAATTGTCAAAAACCGCACCTTGAAGAAGTCCTCTGAAAATGAGTTCCTCCTGGATGGGGCCAAAAACTGAGGAAGTCAAAATCAAAGACAGAGAAATTCCTCTGCTGACTTCCGCCAAGTGTTGAACTCCTGCGCCAGAAGAAATAGCGAAGAAATGAATATAAACCAGCGTCTCAAGCACACTTAGAAGAAAGATTGCAATGAAAAGCAAAAGTTGTTTCTTGCTTAACATCCCAAAAGAAATCATTTCAAACTTTCTAGCATAAGCAACACTCAGCGAGGTTACTAGAAGACTTACAATAATCAATTCAGATTCATTTTGAAAAAAATCCCCATGGTTAATCGTATAAGGAACTGTAATGACGATTAGTAGTACTAAAAATCCAAAGCACAAGGCATGAAATTTATCAAAAAACTCCATAAAACTATCCTCCTCACCAAACAGACTTCCCTACAAGTCATCCTTTAACTCTAGTCTTTCCAAAACAAACCATTTGAGTAACCAAAATCCGACCACATAACCAGCCCCTAAGAATATAGCCATTAAAGATAGCATGGGATTTAGGAAATAAAAGACCACAACAGATACAAAGGTTAGCACAAAAACATTAAAGGCAATGGTGTCAGAAGCCAAGACTAGAATATAAGGTGTCAACCAGTCTAAGGTTTTGGAATCTAGGAAAAATAAGTGTTTATACATGATGACCTCCTCTATGGCTGAAAAGCAAACCTTTTGTTTTTTTACCCCAAGACCCTATGTAGAAAAGTGAGCAAAAATGGTAAGTTTGCAATGATATTATTAACAATATGGATCGAATAAGAAGGATAGATACTCTTCGTATAACGTGTTAGACAGGCAAATAGACAGCCCACTGCCGTATAGACAAGAATATCTGCGAAACTTGGCAAGCTAGAAAAGTGGGGCAAGGCAAATAAGAATGACGGAAAGAGAAGATCCAACCCCCACCTCGAATTCTTAAAGAAAGCATGTTGAAGCAGTCCTCTACATACCAATTCTTCCATCAGAGGTCCTAGTACGATTAAGGTTAGGTAAACACCAAACTCCGCAAAATTTGTCTCACTATAGGCAATAAACAAATTCCACCCTTCATTGGTTCCCTGAACGTGTTTAGCTGTCAGATAGTTAAAGCAGATAAGTACAACAGCGGCTAACACCGTCAGAACAGAATAGCTCAACCACTTTTTCCTAGGGATGCGAAAGAGATAAGCATGGCCCGACCTGACCAAAATCCAAATCATAAAGCAGATAAAGAGAAGGCTGATGATGTTTCGAATCCAGATAAGATTTCCTACCCAAGACGAGAACTCCCAATAATTGCTCCAAAATTGGGTCGTCCAAGACAGTCCGAAAAACAAAAATAAATAAGAAAGAATGGCACTCGTTTTGAAAAGAATAGAGTGTCTTTTCATAGAAATCCTCCCCACTATCTACAAGACAGGATGGCTCGCCTTGTCAGGCTCTATTACTGCAAGATTAAGAAGACAGCTTGTTCTTTTTAAGGCTAACCTGACTACTAGATAATAGATACATTAAGGCATTAAAGACAATGAAAATATGTCCATAGAATAAAATCAACCTCGCATCCAAACCAAGATAAAGTTTGACCATCAAAAAGATGAGCAAAAGAATTTGAAACCATACCGTTTTTCCAAAAATAAATTTAAAGCGGTTTTGAATGTCTACTTCCTTGATTTTTACCGCTACCCCTTTATTAGCAAGAAGGAAAACGCCTGCTTCAAACAAGCCACTGTAGAGAACAAGCCACCCAATCGACACATTAGAGATTTGTAAAAATGTTCCTAAAAGAATATTCAACATACTACTCAAAAAAATAACAAGAAATAATCTGTATTTCATATTAAATACCTCCATTCATTTATTTCACGAACGTTTTCATAGAAGCTTCTAATCAAAAATTCTGTCAGAAGAGGAAGGCAAACTACTTTTTATAATACTTCAAGCCCCAAATGAGCAGAAGCATGATGATCAAGCAGAGAATAGCGCCAATATAGGCGATTAGTTGTTGGTAGAATTCTCCTGCTGTGATACCCCTATACAAACAAATAATAGACATAAAACCTGTCAAGCCGATATACATGAGTTGATTGGTTCTAGGACTAACCAAATCATCATCTTCAAACTCTCTTATCCTCATCTCCCTAGTGAGGTAAACAGTAACCAAAATCGAAGCCAAGTTAATAACCACTAAAAGAAATTGGAAAACCAATGAAAAATTTAAAAACTGACGAGATAGAAATAGATAAGTAGAGACAAGCAAGGGCAACTGCCCTAAGAACAATCTCGCAAGAAAGATGTTCCGTTTTTTAGCAAGAAAAGCTTTCATTTCTTTGCTCCTTTCTTTTTAGTTAAAGCAACATAGATCACAACCGCAATCATATAGGCTATGGTATAAAATAACTGATACCAAATACTCTCCCTAAGCGGATAAAGAAAGATGGACATAATCAGATACAAGATGAAAATGATAAGTATTTTTCTCTTCATAAGATATCCTCCTAAATGTATGCTTTATCTTATACTCAATGAAAATCAAAGAGCAAACTAGGAAGCTAGCCGCAGGCTGTACTTGAGTACGGCAAGGCAACGCTGACGTAGTTTGAATTTGATTTTCGAAGAGTATTAGTTGAGCAAGAACCTTTACACTGTTAGTATAGCACTCATTTTGACCTTGGATTACTCAAATCATAAATGGTCATCAAAACATCTTGAATTGTTAAAAATTTAAAAAGCAAGCATGAAAAACATACTTGCCCTAAGGGAACTTAACAATGTGAAAATACGAAATCGAAAACTATTCACCCTTACTTCCTTCTGTTCTGATAGATTCTCATGATTGCAACAAGGATACAAGCTGTCCCACCTGCCAAAACGAGGAGGGTAATGATAATGTTGAGAATTTCAGGCGTCCTCTCTATTCTGTTGGCAAGACGGACTAAAGACAATACTGTCAATAAGAGTAGAGCTACTGACCCTGTCCTAATTAAAGAATCCATTCGGTTCTCAACCGCATATAAGAATGATGGTAACATAACACAGGCTATAGCAATCACAAACAGATTGCTCCCCGTTTCTTCTCCCTTGTTCACCACGGAAATCATGAGAAGATTCGATGCTATGATCAACGTAGAACAGATGATAAAATAGGATTTCTTATTCATTTATGATACCTCGCATACTATAGTATTTTAATTGATGACTTTAGGCAGTACTTCTTTCCACAAATCTTCTAATCATCAACTGATATCGAGTGAATCGTTAAAACCTGACGAAAGATTTGATTTTGACAGGTGGTATTTAGACTGGTATTAGGATGGCTTTCCACAATTTTCATGACGGTATAGAGACCAACTCCTCTCTCCTCCCCTTTAGAACTGGCTCCAAAGGAGAAAATCTCAGAAATGTCTATACCCTCTTCTTTAATGGAATTTTCAATGATAAAGGTCTCCTGTGCTCCATTTTTTAAAAAAGCAATTGAAACATGAGGTTGACTGGCCTCTGCACTGGCTTCAATAGCATTGTCACAAAGGATAGACACAATAGTCAGAAAATCAAGCAGGCTCATCCCCTCTACCTGAATCTCCTCAGGAACTTCGACATTAAAGACAATGTTCTTATCTCTAGCTTTTAGAAATTTCCCTGCTAGTAGACTTTTGAGGGCTTTATCACGAATATTCACCAATCGACCAAGGTCATATTTATTGTCCTGCAATTTTTCACTAGAATCCTTTAAGACCGAATCGTAGACCTCTTTTATCTGCTCCATATCCTCCTCTTCAATGCCCAGACGTAAACTGGTCAAGAGGTTGGTGTAGTCATGGCGAAAACTCCGTACTTCCTTGTAAAGTTCCTCTATATGCCGACTATAGCGTTCCATATCTCTGTAGCGCAAGGCCTGCTCTTGGTCCAGTCTCTCATGGAGTTTGTACTTCAAATAGGTATCCAGCTTCTTGATAACCCCCATAAAAAAGAGTAGGTAAAACACTAGAATCAGATGGCGAACAGTCGTTGATTGAATACCTTGTACATTTTCAAAATAAGACAGACTTTGCATCACTAGATAGTAAGCCCCCATTATCCAGTTAATCTTAGTCAGGGACTGTTGAAAACCTTTATCGAGAATCTCCCTCCTCAAACTAGTAAAATCATAGTCTAACCATTTCAAAAAGGCTAGAGAAATAAAGCAAATGAAAATTTTTATACATAACCAAATAAAAGAGCGGTCATCATACACATGCTCTTGCCCCAAAAATGGAAGCACAAAATAGGAGACTACCCTGAAAAAAAGATTCACCAACATCATTGGAAAGAGACCATAAAAGAAGAGTAGTTTTTTAGGAAGCCCTCTTAACAATAAGAAAGATAAACCAATGCCGTACAAGGGTTCCATAAAATAAGATAGGTAAGTATTTCCTACTATATAGCTAATCGTTACAAAAACAACTGCTAAAAGTAGCTTAAAAAGAAAGGACTTAAAAACTCTCTCCAGAGTTAGAACAATTCCATCCACCTTAAAAAATATAAACAATTCCAATCCAGATATCAAAAACACATATACTATCTTCCAAACTAATTCCATTCCAGCACCTCACTTAGTGTAAGTTATTGATAGCTTCAGACACTTCCCTGACCTTATAACGCGCTATCATACAGCTTCCACCATTGGGAAAGTAAAGAAGTTTTTCTTTCTTATCCAAACGAACCACATTGGCAGGATTGATGAGAAAAGAGCGGTGGCACTGCAAGAGACGAGGTTCCTGCTTGAAAACCTCCTCTAAACTCGCTGTAAATTCCAGCCTGTCCGTCTTAGTATAGAGAATAACACGATGGGCTCTGGGCGATGTTTCGAGATAGTAGACCTCTTTAAAAGGATACTGGAATTGGGCAAATTTTGATTTAAAGTAAAAGCAATCTTCCGCCAGACTCTTACTATCTTGACTATTGGCATAGAGGAGGGCTGTCTCGATCCGAGATTCAAACTCCTCTGCCGACAAGGCCTTATCAATGTAGTCCAAAGCTGACACTTGGTAGCGAAAGGACAAGGGCATAAACTCCGAGTGAGTCGTCACAAAGACGATGAGAGCATAGGGGTCTCGATCCCGAATCTTTCTAGCCACTTCCAGACCCCTCATCTCCTCATTTCGAATCTCAATATCCAAAAAGAATAGCTGATGCACCCCCTTCTCATGCACCTCTGCCAGCAGCTGGTCTGGCTTACCAAAGACCTCAAAAGAACTGGGAGTGATATGATGTTCTTTCAAGAGTTTCTCAATCGTCGTTTCAATCCTAGTCTGTTGGGAAAAATCATCTTCTAAAACAAATATTCTCATCTTTTTACTCTCCTTGTTTCGATTTCTTCCTAAAAAGAGAATAGCAAAAATACTATGATACAAGCCCACCAAATCTTAAACAGGCCTTTAACGCTCCTGAAGGGTATCTTGTTCCTCAAATAAGCATGATAATCTTACCACTATTTTATCATAAAATCTTAACAGTACCATTCAGGAAATTTCAAGGGCAATTAAAGATTTGATGGTGAAAAAGGAGATAAAAGTGATAGACTGACAGTATCAAAACACAGTTGCTAGAAACAAGACTGGCACCCAGATTAAAGGAGGCATTCTCATGACAGATACAGACCCTATCAAAACAGCTCAGACTTTGATTACTGACTTGAACAAAGCCTACCAAGCATGCAAACAGGCAACCGCTGACGACGTCCGATTTCAGGAGCAACTGGACAATATCCTCCGCTTTCTCTCTAAAGCTGAGACAGTGGATAATCGATTCTTGATTGAACTGGAAAAATTTTACCAGACTTGCAGTCTTCTCATGGGACTCAGCGCTCTCAATCCAGACGCTCCTACTCGCACCGCTTGGCGGGCCTATGACCGTTTTCACTTTGACCAAGTCAAGACCAAGTTAAGTCTCTACGGCCCAACCATTCTCTTGTAAAAAATAAAAGAAGCTGAGACAAACTGAACTCAACTTCTTTTTTAATATCATATAAGCAATGTTAGTCCTGCATCTGACGTTTTACCTGATAAGGCAAATATAAGACTAGTAAAACCAAACCTGCACCCAGCAAGGCTAGAAGAGCAAGTTTTTCTTGGAAGGTCACAAGACCGACGATTAATTCCACTACTAAAACAAAACTGGTCAATCCTCGGACTACAGCCTGCAAACCTTTTTCCTTTTGCCCCTTGTCCAGTGGAAAGAGTTGGGTCAAATACTGGTAGTCAAAGGCGTGATAGAGGGCAAGCAACTGGAAGAGCAAGAGGTAGTTAAAGAGAACCACCACTGCTGTCGCAATCCAAGCTTGCTCGATAAAGACCTGCGCCAATATGGAAAGCAAGAGAAGTCGAAGACTGAGGGCAAAGAGGTCTCCATTTCGCAGATAAGAACGCAGATAGAGATTTTGCCAAATCTTTCCAGGCACCTTCTGAACAGCCTTTAGGATAAAGTCCAGATAGGCCCGACGCTTGACACTGTTTGAAATTCCCTTGACCTGCGTAAAGAGGGCGAAGAAACGAAGCAAGACTTGCTTGCGCTTACTTTCTTGGGAAATGACATAGTCCCAGTCCAGCCCAGTTTCAGTGAAAAATTTGCTGGCCTTTTGACGAAAGAGGATATATTTTCCTACCCCCAATAAAAGCACATAGATCAAAAAAAGTGGTAAGGCATAACCCATGGCTAAAAATAAAGGCGCAAATAAAAGCAAGAAAAGGGTCTGAACAAAGAGCCAAAAGCCTAGGGAAATAGCAGTTTGACGCTTGAGATGGAGCTTGATTTCTTCTTCTCCAACCAAGAGAAAGAGCTTGTCTGGAGCCTCCATATAGGTGGCAATTCCTCCCCAAAGTAAAAGTAAAACAGACGTAATGCCCACAAACAAAAGGATAGGCCAATGATTTTCAGGAAAATCTTGCAAGAGTTGACTGTACTGGTAGGCTAGAAAGCCCAGCAGGACAAGCAGGAACAAGACAAAGTGGTCATTGAGCACATAGCGCAGATAACCAAGACACTCCTTACGAAAAGCCTGCTTTCTCTTTAAAAACAAGTCTTTCATAGCTCCTCCTCTTTGGTCAGAGCCAAGTAAATATCATTCAAACTAGCCTCAGGCATATCAAAGGCTTCGCGCAGTTGCAAGAGATTTCCCTTGGCACGCACCTCTCCCTTGTGGAGAATGACAAAAGCATCACACATCTTCTCCGCCGAATCCAGCACGTGGGTACTCATAAGAATGGACTTGCCCTTTTGCTTTTCCACTTCCAAAAGCTGAATCAAGTCTGCAATAGCCAGTGGATCAAGACCAAGGAAAGGCTCATCCACGATGAAAAGACTCGGATCCACCACAAAAGCACAGATAATCATGACCTTCTGCTTCATCCCTTTTGAAAAATGAACAGGGAACCAGTCCAATTTCTGATCCAGACGGAACATTTTTAACAAAGGTTCTACTCGCTCAAAAGCCACCTTTTGCTCAATAGCATAAGCCATAGCAACCGTTTCGATATGCTCTCTGAGGGTCAATTCTTCATACAGGCTAGGCGTCTCAGGAATGTAACCAATCTGCTTGCGATAGCTAGTCGCATCTTCTTGCAGAGTCAGGCCATTGATATTGATGGAACCGCTATAAGGTGTCAACAGACCGATAATCTCATTGATCGTCGTTGATTTCCCAGCACCATTGAGACCAATCAAACCGACCAACTGCCCACTTTCAACGGTAAAGGACACATCTTTCAAGACAGGGACATGAACATAACCACCTGTCAGATTTTTAATTTCTAACATATTTTCTCCAAATCTGGTATAATGTAGCTATATTATATCAAAATTCAATACAGTAGAGGTAGATTTTATGTCAGATTGCATTTTTTGTAAAATCATCGCAGGGGAAATTCCTGCTTCAAAAGTATATGAAGATGAGCAGGTTCTTGCCTTTCTTGATATCTCTCAAGTGACACCAGGTCACACCTTAGTCGTGCCAAAAGAACACTATCGCAATCTTTTAGAAATGGACGCTACTAGCGCCAGCCAACTCTTTGCCCAAGTGCCAAAAGTGGCTCAAAAAGTCATGAAAGCCACTAAGGCTGCTGGCATGAATATCATTGCCAACTGTGAAGAAGTCGCTGGTCAAACAGTCTTTCATACCCACGTTCACCTTGTGCCTCGCTACAGTGCGGACGATGACCTCAAGATTGATTTTATCGCCCACGAACCAGACTTTGACAAACTTGCTCAAATCGCTGAAACCATCAAAAACGCATAAGGAGTTGCCATGAAATTATCCAATCTACTGCTATTTGCAGGAGCTGCAGCTGGAAGTTATCTAATCACAAAAAATCGCCAAACCATCACAGATGAAGTCTTGAATACCACTGACCGCGTTCAAGCTATCAAAGACGATGTGGATATTATCCAAAACAGCCTGCAAATCATCGACCAGCAAAAAGAACTCATCAAGGAATACCAAGAAGACCTGACTTACAAGTTTAAGGTCTTGGAAAAAGATATCCAGACTAGACTAGCTGTGATTAAAGAAACACAGGAAATCGAAGATAAGTAAAAAGAGCTACTCGGCTCTTTTTTAAAATGTAAACAAGTTATATCCCATCAACTATACACCATAATTTAGGCAACTCATTCACCATTTCACAACTAAATCGAAGTCTTTCCGCCGTAATGAAAACACCTGAAACAGTTTGGTTTCAGGTTTCCGGAAACTTTGAGACCTAAGTTCAAAGTTTAGGTATGGAACTTCGAAGAAGGTCGCTACCGTCCGTCATTACTTAAGGAAAGTCTTAAAAAATCTATAAAGCAAAAAGAGCCCGACGGCTCTTTTTACTTTATTCTCCATCAAAGGCATCTTTAATATGGTCAAAGAAACCTTTTTTCTTTGGATTGACTTTTAAATCACCAGCAGCTGCGAATTCTTTAAGCGCTGCTTTTTGGCGGTCATTCAAGCCTGTCGGTGTTACGACATTGACAGTAACGTATTGGTCACCAACTGCACCGCCACGAAGGCTCGGAGCTCCTTTTCCACGTAGACGGAATTTCTTACCAGTCTGAGTACCCTCTGGAATAACCAATTCAACATCACCGTGAACAGTTGGAATATCTACTGTGTCACCAAGAGCTGCTTGGACAAAGTTGAGGTTGAGATTGTAGAAGATAGTCGTTCCTTCACGTTCAAACTTGTCGCTGGCTTCCACAGAAACCACTACATACAAGTCACCGTAAGGTCCACCGTTAAATCCAGCTTCACCTTGACCAGCTAGGCGAATTTGTTGACCTGTTTCCACACCAGCAGGGATTTTTACATGTACACTATGAGCTTGTTTTTCATGACCTGTTCCGTGACAAGTGGTACATGGATCCTTGATTTCTTTTCCACGACCGTGACAGACATCACAGGTTACTTGGCGACGCATCATACCAAGCGGAGTTTGTGTATCAACGTTAATGACACCAGCGCCATGACAGCGTCCACAAGTGACTGGACTTGTTCCTGGCTTAGCACCTGAGCCATTACATGTACGACAGCTTGCTTCACGATTGTACTTAACCTCTTTTTCAGCTCCAAAAATAGCTTCTTCAAAGGTCAAATTCACACGGTATTGGAGGTCATCCCCCTGACGAGGAGCATTTGGATTGCGCGAAGC
This sequence comes from Streptococcus sp. Marseille-Q7156, assembly GCF_965119495.1. The sequence goes on from NZ_CBCPLU010000002.1 coordinate 55,142, forward strand.
ACCGCCTCCGCCGAAGAAACTTGAGAAAATATCCTCAAAACCACCGAAGCCTCCTGCCCCATCGAAACCGCCGAAACCACCAGCTCCACCAAAACCACCGTTGGCTCCAGCAGCACCGTATTGGTCATAGGCAGCACGTTTTTGGTCGTCACTCAAAGTCTCATAGGCTTCCTGAACTTCCTTGTACTTTTCCTCAGCACCAGGCTCCTTGTTGATATCTGGGTGATATTTTTTGGAAAGTTTACGATAAGCCTTTTTGATTTCGTCTGCCGAAGCGTTTTTTGACACCCCCAGACGATCATAAAATTCAGTATTGTTCATACAAGATACCAAGACCGTAAAATTCGACTGAAAAATAGGAAATCTGACGCTGAAGCGATGCTCCTAGGCAGATTTATCTTTTTTCCGAGAATTTAGGTCGGGTTCAATTCCTTTCTTTTATATTGAGTAAGAAATTTGGGAACCCGTGTTCAATTCCCTGAACACCTTTGTTCCTTTCTGTTATTGTTGCGGAACGAAACCACCATTTAGGTCGGGTTCAATTCCTGTATTTCATATTGATGAGACAAACCCCAAATAAATCAGGTTTAGACTCTTTTTATCGAAAAACAGAGGCTGGGTTGCAACCTCTGGATTTCTTCTTATCATTACGACGTTCGAGTTTTAAAAATCAAACTAGTAATGCTAAATCGAGCACTCCCTAACCTCTTGGTGAAAAAGAGACGTAACTGTTTTCGCTTTAGCGAATTACAGATGTGGCTACCTTTAGGTGCAAATCTTCCTAGAAACTAAAGTTTCTGCATCAGATTTCCTATTTTCACTGTGAGGTTTTAACGGGCTTTGCATCTTATTTTTCCGTAAACTCTCCGTCTACGACGTCATCACCTGCGTTTCCTGTTGCTTGTGCGCCTTCTGCTCCTGCTTGAGCTTGTTGCGCTGCTGCGGCTTGTTCGTAGAGTTTAACAGCAAGTCCTTGAGCTTTTTCGTTCAATGCTTCAAGTTTTGCTTTCATGTCGTCCAAGTTGTTGTCTTCTTGAGCTTTCTTAAGGTCATCAAGGGCAGCTTGGGCAGCGTCACGTTCTGCGTCGAATCCTTTGCCTTCAGTTTCCTTGATAGTCTTTTCAGTCGCAAAGATTGCTTGGTCTACTTCGTTACGAAGGTCTACTTCTTCTTTACGTTTTTTATCTGCTTCAGCGTTTGCTTCTGCATCTTTCATCATGCGGTCAATTTCTTCATCAGTCAAACCTGAGTTAGATTGGATCACAATTGTTTGTTCTTTTTGAGTTCCAAGATCTTTAGCCTTAACAGACACAATACCGTTCTTGTCGATATCAAATGTAACTTCGATTTGAGGAATTCCACGAGGTGCAGCTGGGATGTCTGTCAATTGGAAGCGTCCAAGAGTCTTGTTATCTGCTGCCATTGGGCGTTCACCTTGAAGAACGTGGATATCAACAGCTGGTTGGTTGTCTGCCGCAGTTGAGAAGACTTGTGATTTAGATGTTGGAATTGTTGTGTTACGGTCGATGAGTTTTGTGAAGACACCACCCATTGTTTCGATACCAAGTGACAATGGTGTTACATCAAGAAGGACAACGTCTTTGACATCACCAGTGATCACACCACCTTGGATAGCAGCACCCATAGCAACTACTTCGTCAGGGTTTACTGATTTGTTTGGTTCTTTACCAGTTTCAGCCTTAACAGCTTCTACAACGGCAGGGATACGAGTTGAACCACCAACAAGGATAACTTCGTCGATTTCTGACAAGCTCAAACCTGCATCTGAAAGGGCTTGACGAACTGGAACTTTTGTACGTTCTACAAGGTCACGAGTCAAATCATCAAATTTCGCACGAGTCAAAGTCATTTCCAAGTGAAGAGGTCCAGCCTCACCAGCAGTGATAAATGGCAAGCTGATTTGAGTTGAAGTTACACCAGAAAGGTCTTTCTTCGCTTTTTCAGCTGCATCTTTCAAACGTTGCATTGCCATCTTGTCAGTAGACAAGTCAATACCGTTTTCTTTTTTGAATTCTGCTACCAAGTGGTCGATGATTTTTTGGTCAAAGTCGTCACCACCAAGTTTGTTGTCCCCTGCAGTTGACAATACGTCGAAGACACCGTCACCCAATTCAAGGATAGAGACGTCAAATGTACCACCACCAAGGTCAAATACCAAGATTTTTTCTTCTTTGTCAGTCTTGTCCAAACCATAAGCAAGAGCGGCTGCAGTTGGTTCGTTGACGATACGTTCTACTTCAAGACCAGCGATTTTACCAGCATCTTTTGTTGCTTGACGTTGAGCATCGTTGAAGTAAGCTGGAACTGTGATAACTGCTTTCGTTACTTTTTCACCAAGGTAGTCTTCAGCATAACCTTTCAAGTATTGAAGAATCATAGCTGAGATTTCTTGTGGAGTGTATTCTTTTCCGTTTGCAGAAACTTTTTCAGAAGTTCCCATCTTAGATTTGATAGAGATAACTGTATCTGGGTTTGTGACTGCTTGACGTTTTGCAGCATCACCAACGATGATTTCGCCGTTTTTGAATGATACTACAGATGGAGTTGTACGGTTTCCTTCTGGATTTGCGATGATTTTGCTTTCAGTTCCTTCAAGAACTGCTACTGCTGAGTTTGTTGTACCTAAGTCAATACCGATAATTTTAGACATGTGTTTTTCTCCTTGTTAGTTAATTTTCTATTTTTGATATTTCCCTTAAGTGGTGGGGACGTGAGCAACTCCCTCCGGGATTTCATCACTTATTTTTGAGCCTATTGTCTCAAAAATCCCCTGTTTCAGTAGCAAAAGCTACTGAAACTTTCACCACGGCGGGAAATATCTTCCTTGCAAGCCTCCGGCTTGCCTCTTATCTTTCTTCATAGTTTAGTGTCGTTTCGGACAAGTTTTCTATTATGTAAATTGCGACACGAGAAGTCGAAATCGATTTTATTTCGACGACGAGTTAGTAAGGAGGCTAGGCAAACGCCATAGCGATTGCCGTTTTCTGACGAGTTGCTTCAGCAACCGTCAGAATCGCCTAGTTGTAGACAACTACCATTGCTGGGCGTAGGATGCGGTCATGGAGTTTGTAGCCTTTTTGGAAGACTTGGGCGATGGTATCTGCTGGGTGTTCATCGTCTGCTGGGAGAGTTTGGATAGCCATATGATAGTTATGGTCAAATTCACCGTCAGCTGCGATTTCTTCGATTCCTTCTTCTTTCAAAGCGTGAATCAAGCTTTCTTGCACCATCTCCAATCCTTTTTTGACATCGTCTGTCAAACCTTCAACCGCGAGTGCACGCTCAAGGTTGTCCAAAGAAGGGAGAATCGCTTTTGCCAAGTCCTGGCTACGATAACGTTGCAAGTTTTGACGCTCTTCATTGGCACGGCGTTGAATGTTTTGCATTTCCGCATGAGCGCGAAGGTATTTGTTTTCAAATTCATCTGCACGTTCATTTGCCAAGTCCAACTCAGACTTCTCAGGAGTCGTTTCTTCTACCGTTTCCACAACTTCCTCTTCTTGAACTTCTTCTACTTCTTCATTTTTTATATCTTGGGCCATCTTCGCCTCCTTTAATGATTTCAATCTTAATGTACTTCGTAATGATTACTGCTGAGGTAGCGGTAAAAATCTGTCAACTTCATGGTCAAAACACGGTTGACCACATTGACTTGGTTGATTAGCTGTTGGTAATCCAGATTGACCGGACCGATAATTGCTAGAATTCCAACTCCCCGATAAGGAATGAGGAACTTGCTACTAATCACCGCTAGGTCTGCTAGACAGGATTCTTGGCTGTCCGCAACACGGACATTTTGCATCTGATCTTCATGCAGCCCTTCACGAATCTCCAAGGCCACCTTTTGCGGTTGGTCAAAGAACTGATAAGCTGCTAGATTGGCAAAATTCAAGAGATTGACCTTGCCTGCCACCACGATATTTTCGTTGAACATTTCCTTAAAGATGTGTTCAAAGAGATCGATAACATTATCCGTCGTTGTGAAATAACGCTGGATAATCTGCGGAATCTCCGTCCGAATCTTGTAGTGGATATCTAGAACAGTGTGACCTAGGAAACGTTCCTGAATGATTGCCTTCAGTTTCAGCAAATCTTCCTGCAAGAAGTTTCTTGGAATCAGAAACTGACTGGTAACCGTTCGAGACTCGTCTAAGGTAAATACTGCCAAGGCTGTATGTTGCCCCAAAACAACGATATCAAAGGCTGTCAACCGTTGCCTACTCGGCTCAACATCCAGTGCTACTACCGTACAGCCGCTCAGGTCTGTCAGTAGATTAGCAGCCTCTTGCAGAATATCCTCCAGTTTGAAGAACTCCTGATCAAAGGCTTTGACAATCTCATAAACCTCATTTTCAGCCAGTCGGTCAAAATCCAGTGAGTGTTTTACATAGTACTGAAAGCCAGCAACACTTGGCATCCGACCACTTGAAGTATGAGCCTTCTCAAGCAAACCTTGCTTTTCTAGAGCCGCCATGTCATTACGAATGGTTGCACTGCTAGAGTTAATAGACTCTTGCAAGGCTTTGGATCCGACAGGTTCGTGCGTTTTGGTAAAGATGTCAATAATCAGATTTAAAATATCCTGCTGACGCTCTGTAACCATCTCATCACTCCTCTCTGTCTGACCGATTAGCACTCGACACGTTCAAGTGCTAACTTATGATTCTATTATACACCCTTAAAAGAGAATGTCAAGACAAAAACTCAAAAAATTAGCACTCTTTTACCAAGAGTGCTAAAAATCAGTCTGAAGACCTAGAAACTCACTGTTCATCTACTCGGTATTTCCTTTTAAGTCTGAAAAAACCATGGATTAGATAAGAAATCATTAAAGCATATAAAAGAAAAATAATAAAGAAAGATATAGAAAGCTCTTCTTTAAATAAACTCATACAAACAACAAGACCACCCGAGAAAGTAGCTGTACAGGAACGAAGTCTAAACCGCATAACTTCCCACCTAAGATTATTACTCATATAGACTTGATCCTCTGGAAACATATCAGAAGCTGGTTTACGAAGAACTGAACAAAAACCTCTTTCTATCAATTCCCAACCTCTATTTCTAAAATCTTGCAGTTCATGCTTATACTTTTTAAGAAATCTAGAATCATAGATACGGTAGATGACATCATCTGGTTGACATTGATCAAAATAGAAAAAACCAAAACGACTCGTTCTATACCTCCAACCTTTTAAGTGCATCTCATGCAAATACTCTTCTTCCTTGTCCAAATCAAGAATAGTGAAAATCCGAAATTGCTTTTTATTTATCATGACTTCCCCTCCAATTTTGAGCATACCTATCCTATCATAAATCTGATAATTCCTTCTTTTTATGCCATAACTTCCAGCTAATATAGGCAACTATTAACAAAAGGATTAAAGACAAGAAAACATCTAGCCCGACCGCAAGAAAACTCCATAGACCATACGCATTACTTCTATTGAGCAATTTAAGTAAGAATGGTATATGTATGGCTAGCAAAAGTAAAACAGGTACTAGTCGCAGTCTTAAAATGCGATTAACCATAGCTAACTTCCCAGCAGCGTCATTATAGATTTCAAATTCTGCATCCGATTCAATTTCAGAATGCGCTTTTCTAAAATAGGAAAAACTATTAAAGTCTGTAATATGCTCCCAACCACAGTCTTTAAACAGCTGTAAATAGGAGGTTCTCTCTGATTTTTCCATTGGGTAAAAATCCAACTGATAAGACACTTGCTCAGGCTGACACTTTTCAAAGGTATACTTAACTGCAAACAATAAGATAGAGTAGCTTACTTTTCTAAGTTTCCAGCCCTTAGCATGCATTTCTCTAAAGTACAAAGCCTCCCTCTCATAATCCGCAATTGTAAAAATTCGATAAACAATTTTCTTTTCCATCATCCTTCCTCCCGACTGTTTCTATAGAGTCGTTCAATACGCTTCAATTCAATATCTAAGACTTTTCTCCCCAAGCCTGTGATCTGATAGATTTTACGTTTTTCCTCTTCGCGAACAAAGGAAATCAAACCATCCTTTTCCATCTTTGACAAGGTTCCATACATAGTTCCAGGACTAATCAAGACTTGAGAATCTGTCATCTCTTTAACCTTTTGCGTGATACCATATCCATGATTCTCCTTCTGCAGACAGAACAAGATATAAAAGCCCGTTTCCGTCATCGGAAGATAAACTCGACGGATCTTATCCGTTAATTCCATTTATAGCCACCTCCTATTCAGTTCGATATATCGCATCTCGTTATATAAAATATATCACACCTCGATATAAAAATCAAGAAAAAAAGATCACCCTCAGGCAATCTTTCTTCTCTATTAATAAAGATCTAAATAATTATCAATTTCCCATTGTGAAACGAAGGTTGCATAACTTGCCCATTCGATTCGTTTGGCTTCAAGGAAGCTAGTATAGATGTGTTCTCCGAGAGCTGCTCTGACAACCTCATCTTCTGTCAAAGCTTTCAAAGCGTTGTGAAGGGTTGATGGAAGATCTGTAATACCAGCTTCTTTACGCTCTTCTGCTGTCATGATGTAGATATTTTCTTCGATAGGAGCTGGTGCTTCGATTTTATTTTCAATACCATGCAAACCAACTTCCAAAAGAACCGCCATAGCGATGTATGGGTTTGCCATTGGATCCACTGAACGCAACTCAAGACGAGTTCCCATGCCACGTGAAGCAGGCACGCGCACAAGTGGCGAACGGTTACGACCAGCCCAAGCAATGTAAACAGGCGCTTCATAACCTGGAACCAAACGTTTATATGAGTTAACCGTTGGGTTCATGATAGCAGTATAGTTGTAGGCATGTTTGATCAAACCGCCAAGGAAATGGTAGGCCGTTTCTGACAACTGCATTCCTTTTGGATCATTTGGATCAAAGAAGGCATTGTTTCCTTCTGCATCAAACAAGGACATATTACAGTGCATACCTGATCCAGCAATACCAAATTTTGGTTTAGCCATAAAGGTTGCGTAAAGCCCATGTTTGCGAGCAATGGTTTTAACAACGAGTTTAAAGATTTGAATCTTATCACAAGCACGGAGAACTTCATCGTACTTGAAGTCAATTTCATGTTGTCCAACCGCAACCTCGTGGTGACTCGCTTCTACTTCAAACCCCATTTTGGTCAAGACATTCACAATCTCACGACGCGTATTGTCCGCAAGGTCAGTAGGCGCCAAATCAAAGTAACCACCCTTATCATTCACTTCAAGCGTTGGGTCTCCATTTTCATCCAACTTAAATAGGAAGAATTCTGGTTCTGGACCAAGGTTGAAAGATTTGAATCCTACTTCTTCCATGTGACGAAGAGCTCGTTTCAAATTGCCACGAGGGTCACCCGCAAATGGTTCACCTTCTGTTGTATAGACATCACAGATCAAACCTGCAACACTTCCATTTTCATCTCCCCAAGGGAAGACCGTCCATGTATCCAAGTCTGGGTACAAGTACATATCTGACTCATTGATACGTACAAAACCTTCAATAGAAGATCCATCAAACATCGCCTTGTTTGACAAAACTTTATCTAACTGTTCATCTGTAGCAGGAATTTCGACGTTTTTCATGGTTCCCAAAATATCTGAGAACATGAGACGGATAAAGGTAACATTTTTTTCCTTGACTTCACGACGAATATCTGCAGCTGTGATTGGCATGAGTTTTCTCCTTAATGTATGACTACTTGCGGTTGCCTAACCGCGACCAAAAGGTGACCGTACTGAAGCAAAGCGACCCTGTTGGAGGAGTTCATTATGAAGTGCACGACGCACCTCAGTCTGACTCACCACTTTCTTGGATTTCGCTTCACGTTCAGCATATTTTTTCTTAATGGCAGCGATATTATAACCTTCAGAGATATAATCTTTGATTTCAAGCAGACGATCCATGTCATTCAAGGAATACATGCGACGGTTCCCTTCGTTTCGATCAGGCTTAATCAACTCTTGATCTTCATAATAACGAATCTGACGCGCCGATAGATCGGTCAACTTCATAACACTGCCGATAGGAAAAACAGCCATATTTCGGCGAAATTCTTTTTCCTTCATTTACAATTTCCTTCTTTCTGTCTATTATAGTCTAAAAAAAGACAAACGTCAATTGATAATGTTATAAAATGTAACATTATTTTTCTTTTTTCTCTAAAAAGGGCCGAATACGATCAATATCGTAATTTACGAGAATTGCGACAAAAACTCCCATGAACGTTTCTGATACACGCGCAAACACGTACAAAATTGTTTCACCACTCGGAATCGATAGGGTAATGATTAACATAGCTGCTACACCACCAATAACCCCTGCTTTGTTATTCATGGCTACATTTGTCATAATGGTTAACATGGTGCAGATTGGAACAACTACCAAGGTCACCCAAAAGGCTTCGTGGAAAAAGGTATTTAATAGGAAGAAGACCAGGGCATAGAGACCACCGATGCTATTTCCAAGAATACGCGAAGTTCCGAAATGAACACTCTTATCAAAACTCTCCCTCAAGCTAAAAACGGCTGTCAAAGCACCAATTTGAAGACCTTTCCAGCCAAAAAAGCCAAAAATCAAGAGAACTAGAAAAACAGCAATACCTGTTTTAAAGGTTCGCATACCAAGTTTGAACTGGGATTTATCGAATTTATATTTTTTAAAATAACTCATAATCTCAACTTTCTATTTCCATTTTATCATAAATCGGTGATTTTTATGAGTAATAGTTGAGAGGAAGCGTTTTTATTTTAAGCAAAAGAAAAGAGGAACTTTCATCCCTCTCTTCTTTGATTTATTTATAAAATCTTATTTTTCTGTCAAGGCTGCAAGTCCTGGAAGAACTTTACCTTCAAGAAGTTCCATTGATGCTCCACCACCGCGTCACAAATACCTACACTAACACAAAAAGGTGACATAGCCACCTTTTTGTTAACGTTTCAGTTTTGTTCCTTTTTCTACAAAATCAGGATTTTGTAGAGACTAACGGGCTAAAATTATTTTTCTGTAAGTGCAGCCAAACCTGGCAATACTTTACCTTCGAGAAGCTCCATTGAAGCGCCTCCGCCCGTACTAATCCATGAGAATTTGTCTGCGCGACCAAGATTGATTGCTGCGGCAGCTGAGTCACCACCACCGATGATTGATTTAACGCCTGGTTGTTTCACGATAGCGTCCATCACACCGATTGTTCCAGCTTGGAAGTCAGGGTTTTCAAACACACCCATAGGTCCGTTCCATACAACTGTTTTGGCACCAGTCAAAGCTTCGTCAAATTTAGCGATAGATTTTGGACCGATGTCAAGACCAAGGAATCCTTCAGAAACTGCTTCACCTTCAGTATCACGTACTTCAGTGTAACCAGCAAATGCGTTAGCTTCTTTTGAGTCAACTGGCAAGATCAATTTACCATTTGCTTTTTCAAGAAGAGCTTTCGCAACATCCAATTTGTCTTCTTCTACAAGTGAGTTACCAATTTCGATACCTTGTGCTTTGTAGAATGTGTAAGTCATACCACCACCGATAAGGACTTTATCAGCTTTTTCAAGCAAGTTTTCGATAACACCAATCTTGTCTGAAACTTTTGAACCACCAAGGATAGCAACGAATGGACGTTCTGGAGTTTCAACTGCTTCTTGGATGTAAGCAATTTCGTTTTCAAGAAGGAAACCAGCAACTGCTTTTTCAACGTTTGCTGAGATACCAACGTTAGATGCGTGTGCACGGTGAGCTGTACCGAATGCATCGTTTACGAAAATACCATCTCCAAGTGATGCCCAGTATTTACCAAGTTCAGGATCGTTTTTAGATTCTTTCTTGCCGTCAACATCTTCGTAACGAGTGTTTTCAACCAAAAGAACTTGTCCATCTTCAAGAGCGTTGATAGCTGCTTCCAATTCAGCACCACGAGTGACACCTGGGAAAACAACGTCTTGGCCAAGTTTTGCTGCCAAGTCTGCTGCTACAGGAGCAAGTGATTTACCAGCTTTATCAGCTTCTTCTTTCACACGTCCAAGGTGAGAGAAAAGAATTGCACGTCCACCTTGTTCGATGATGTACTTAATAGTTGGAAGAGCTGCTGTGATACGGTTGTCGTTAGTGATTACGCCATCTTTCAATGGTACGTTGAAGTCAACACGAACGAGGACTTTTTTACCTTTCAAGTCAACGTCTTTAACAGTAAGTTTTGCCATGTTACAAAAACCCCTTTATTTATTTTATTCGAAACTATTATATCACACTTTGGAAATATAAGGAAAGATTTCACAAGATTTTTCGATATTTAATCTTTGTGACATCCTAGAGTATATTATTTTTGCTTTTTCTAACGAATTTTCTTTCTAAAATCTTAGCTTAACACTTGTTAGATTTACTTTTATCCTTTAAAATAGAATAGGAGAAATTCCGTTATTATTTTTCGGAGGAAAAAGAAATGTCCATTAATTGGCAGGAAATTTTATTTCACTTTTTAGGTGGTCTGGGACTATTCTTATATAGTATCAAGACCATGGGAGACGGTTTGCAACAAGCTGCTGGAGATCGCCTTCGTTTTTACATTGACAAGTACACTAGCAATCCCTTTTTAGGTGTTCTAGTTGGGATTGTCGTAACTGCCCTGATTCAGTCAAGTACAGGGGTTACAGTTATCACAGTTGGACTGGTCAGCGCTAGTCTTCTCACTCTTAGACAAGCTATCGGAATTATCATGGGAGCCAACATCGGAACCACCGTTACTTCCTTTATCATCGGTTTCAAGCTTGGTGAGTATGCTTTACCCCTGATTTTCCTTGGAACCATGTTCCTATTTTTTACAAAAAACAGAACCGCAAACAATATCGGACGCATCCTGTTTGGTGTAGGAGGAATCTTCTACGCCCTCAACCTCATCAGTGCCGGTATGAGTCCTCTTAAGGATTTACCACAATTCAAGGAATATATGGTAACCTTGGGACAAAATCCTGTGTTGGGAGTTTTTGCCGGTGCAGTGATTACCGTCCTCATCCAAGCTTCTTCTGCGACAATCGGGATTTTGCAAGGTCTCTATGCAGGTGGATTCCTTGACCTTAAAGGTTCTCTACCAGTTCTCTTCGGGGATAATATCGGGACAACCCTAACCGTTATCATCGCGGCAGCTGGAGCCAATGTCTCTGCGAAACGCGTTGCTGCAACCCACGTTACCTTTAACGTTTTAGGGACTGTTCTTTGCTTAATCTTATTAGGTCCATTTACGTCTATGATTGAGTACTTCCAAGCACTCCTTCACCTCTCACCTGAGATGACCATCGCCTTCTCGCACGGTGCCTTTAACGTAAGTAACACCATTGTACAATTTCCATTCATCGGAGCCTTGGCCTACTTTGTAACCAAGCTCATCCCTGGTGAAGATGAAGTTGTCAAGTACGAGCCACTTTATCTTGATGAGCATTTGATTAAACAAGCTCCATCAATCGCTCTCGGAAATGCCAAGAAAGAACTCCTTCACTTGGGAAATTATGCTTCCAAAGCCTTTGACCTTTCATACAACTACATCATTGACCTCAATGAAAAGGTTGCTGAAAAAGGCCACAAGACGGAAGAAGCCATCAATACCATTGATGAAAAATTGACTCGTTACCTGATTACTCTTTCAAGCGAGGCCCTTAGCCAGAAAGAAAGTGAAGTGCTCACCAACATCCTGGATTCATCCCGTGATTTGGAACGGATTGGGGACCACGCAGAAGCGCTAATCAATCTGACTGACTATCTTCAACGTAAAAATGTTGAGTTCTCTGAAGCTGCTTTGCAGGAATTGGCTGATATCTATCAAAAAACCACTGACTTTATCAAGGATGCCCTTGATAGTGTGGAAAACAATGATGTTGAAAAAGCTCAAAGTCTGATTGAACGCCATAAAGAAATCAACAATATAGAACGTGTTCTCAGAAAGACCCACATCAAACGCCTCAACAAAGGCGAGTGTTCAACACAAGCTGGGGTCAACTTTATCGACATCGTTTCCCACTACACTCGTGTATCAGACCATGCTATGAATCTAGCTGAAAAGGTCATTGCTGAACAAATCTAAGAACAAAGAAGCTATCCTAATACTCAATGAAAATCAAAGAGCAAACTAGGAAACTAGCCACAGGCTGTACTTGAGTACGGCAAGGCGACGTTGACGTGGTTTGAAGAGATTTTCGAAGAGTATAAATAGGATGGCTTTTTCTTATCCTAATCAAGAATTACTATTCTACCATATAGAAAAATGCTTTGATTCACAATGGAATCAAAGCATTTTAAAGAGCTCCCCGTACATAAGTGCAGAAGCTGCGGTTCCTCTGTACTTGGCTTCTTCTCTTTTGATAAAGCGAGCCAAGTTGAGCAACTCAGGTGCCGGATGTTTGGGATTTAGGAGCAATTCACGATTGACCAGGCCTGAGAGACGAACTGACAGCAATTGCTCATTTGTAGTAGGCAGTTTTTTAGCAGTCTCTAGGAGAGCAGCAACTAAATCTTCACTCAAATCATGTCGAGCATGATTGTAAAGATCTTTTACAAGGCTTTCTAGGTTTGGTTCTACCATCCCTACCACCTCCCTTATGGTTTAATAATGTTTAATCAAATCAACTGTTGAACGATCCAATTTTTTCACCAAGGCTTGCAAGAAAGCTTGAGCTTCTAAGAAGTCATCCATAGCGTAGAGGGTTTGGTGAGAATGGATATAACGAGCACAAACACCGATTGTTGTAGATGGGACACCACCATTTTTCAAATGAGCTGCGCCAGCGTCTGTTCCGCCTTTACCACAGTAGTATTGGTACTTGATTCCAGCTTCTTCAGCCGTTGTCAAAAGGAAATCCTTCATACCTGGGAGAAGCAAGTGACCTGGGTCGTAGAAACGAATCAAGGTTCCATCTCCAATCTTGCCTTGACCCCCATAAACATCACCAGCAGGTGAGCAGTCAACTGCTAGGAAAACTTCTGGGTCAAACTTAGTTGTGGAAGTATGAGCACCACGAAGACCAACTTCTTCTTGGACGTTAGAACCCAGATAGAGTTCATTGCCAAGTTTTTGACCTGACAAGGCTTCAGCTAGCTCGCTCACCATGAGAACTCCATAGCGGTTGTCCCAAGCTTTTGAGATGATATTTTTTTCATTGGCTGTCAAGATTGCAGAACTATCTGGTACGATGGTGTCGCCAGGACGGATGCCAAAGCTTTCTGCCTCATCCTTATCTGCAAAACCGCCATCAAAGACGATATCTGCAATAGCCGGCATGGTTGGTCCACCCTTTCCGCGAGTCAAATGTGGAGGAACAGAGCCTGAAATCACAGGAATTTCACGACCATCACGAGTCAGGAGTTTGAAACGTTGGCTGCTGACTACCATAGGATTCCAACCACCAATTTCAACCACACGGAAGGTACCATCTGGCTTAATCTCGCTGACCATAAAACCAACTTCATCCATGTGAGAAGCAACCAAGACGCGTGGTGCATCTGCAGCTTCTGAATGTTTGATACCAAAAATACCACCTAAGCCATCTGTCACCACTTCATCCACGTGCGGGGTCAACTTTTCACGAAGATAAGCACGGACAGGTGCTTCATGACCTGAGATCGCAGCAAGTTCTGTTACTTCTTTGATTTTTGAAAATAATGTTGTCATTTCAGTTCCTTCTTTCTTTCATCCATTTTACCACTTTTTATAGGAGAAGGATAGCGGGAAGGTGGATTTCTAAGTTAGTATCGTATTCTTGCGGTACCTTAGAAAAAGATCGTATCCTCCTGCATGTGATATGAAATCTAAGAACTATTCCAAGATTAACCCAACCCTGAATTCCCAAACAAAAAACAATTCAATGCTATATTTGTTTAGTTTTTTCATGAAATTTACAGAAAATAGTTGACTTTACCTTCTTCTTTCTTTAAAATAGTACAAAACTAGGAAAAGGAAAAAATCATGACCAAAACAATTCTTGTTACAGGTGGAGCTGGCTACATTGGCTCCCATACCGTTAAGGCTCTTTTAAATGCTGGCTATCAGGTACATGTTCTCGATAATCTCTCTACAGGAAATCGAGCGGCTGTGGATAGTCGTGCTAGCTTTAAGCAACTAGATGTTTATGATGCTAGTGCCCTAAAAGCTTACTTAGAAGAAAATCAGATTGATGCTGTTCTTCATTGTGCAGGTGAAATTGTTGTGAGCGAAAGTATTGAAAATCCAAGTAAATACTTCACTGCCAATGTTGCTGGTATGAACCAAGTTCTCAAAGTCTTATCTGAAGTTGGTATTCAAAAAATCATGTTCTCTTCGACTGCTTCCCTCTATGGTAATAACTGTATTGACAAGCCTGCAACTGAAGATACCCTGCTCGACCCTGTCAACCCTTATGCAGAAACAAAACTGATGGGCGAACGAATGATTTACTGGATGGCCAATCGCTACGATTGGAAATATGTCATTTTCCGTTACTTTAATGTTGCTGGGGCTGAAATGGATGCTTCAAACGGTCTGCGTGTGAAAAATCCAACTCATATCATTCCCAACATCAACAAGACCGCATTGGGACAAAATGATAGCCTAAAAATATTTGGAGATGATTACGATACACGTGACGGTTCATGTATTCGAGATTACATTCATGTCTTGGACCTTGCACAGGCTCATGTTAAAGGAATGAACTACCTCTTTCAAGAAGACAGTTCTTCTCAAATCTTTAACTTAGGAACTGAAAAAGGCTATACCGTCAAAGAAATCTTTAAAACTGCTGAAGAATTACTGGATCAAAAAATCCCACACGAAATTGTTGCTCGCCGTGCTGGTGACCCAGCTAGCGTCCTAGCAGATGCATCAAAAGCTAAACAATACCTTGATTGGCAGGCTAGCTACTCCCTCGAAGATATTATTTTATCTGATTATCGTTGGCGTGTTAAAGAAGGTAAAAACATTTTAGAATAGGAAAACAGAGGAGAAGGTCCTGGTACTCTCTTCTTGTTTTATTCATTAAATTGTCAGAAAATTTATTGACAGATTAAAGAATTCGTGTTACAGTAATATCCGCAGGTATCTTTCGATACCAAATCTACATGAAAGGACGGGGTATGAAACTTTCTCATTATTTAATTGGCTTACTTCTACTCCTAGTCTTTCTCTCTATTAGCATTGGAACCAGTGATTTTTCATGGGGAAAGCTCTTTGCTTTCGACCAGCAGACCTGGCTTCTCTTTCAAGAGTCGCGTCTTCCAAGGACGATTAGTATTCTCCTGACAGCCTCTAGTATGAGTATGGCAGGACTTCTCATGCAGACTATCACTCAAAATCAGTTTGCTGCTCCGAGTACAGTTGGAACCACTGAAGCTGCCAAACTGGGAATGGTGCTGAGCCTCTTTGTCTTTCCGTCAGCTAGTCTTACTCAAAAGATGCTCTTTGCTTTTGTTTCATCCATCGTATTTACCCTCTTCTTCCTAGCCTTTATGACTATTTTTACTGTAAAGGAAAGGTGGATGTTGCCTCTGATTGGAATCATCTATAGCGGGATTATCGGTTCTGTGACAGAAGTTATCGCCTATCGTTTCAATCTGGTTCAGAGTATGACTGCCTGGACCCAGGGCTCCTTCTCCATGATTCAGACCCATCAGTATGAATGGCTCTTTTTAGGCCTCATTATCCTGATTGCCGTTTGGAAATTGTCCCAAACCTTTACCATCATGAATCTAGGAAAGGAAACCAGTGAAAGTTTGGGAATTTCCTACTCCCTACTTGAAAAACTGGCCCTCTTTCTGGTTGCGCTAACGACAAGTGTCACCATGATTACCGTGGGTGGCTTGCCTTTTCTCGGGGTCATCGTTCCCAATCTTGTTCGCAAGCGCTACGGAGATAATCTAAGTCAAACCAAACTCATGGTAGTACTGGTTGGTGCCAATCTGGTCCTAGCCTGCGACATCCTCTCTCGAGTTCTGATTCGGCCCTATGAGCTGTCTGTCAGCCTCTTGCTAGGAATCATCGGCAGCCTTGTCTTTATCCTACTTCTTTGGAGAGGGGGACGAAAAGATGCAGTCTAAAAGCAAACATAGCAAACTCTTCTGGATTCTCATTATTCTGGCCATCGGAGCTTGTCTGCTCTACTTTTGGCCCATCACCCACCTGTCTGCCTTTGCTTGGAAGTTGCGTTCCCAAAAGATAGTTGTTTATCTCTTGGTAGCAATCGCGACAGGAATTTCGACCATTAGTTTTCAAACCCTGACGGAAAATCGCTTCCTGACACCAAGTATTTTGGGAATCGAATCCTTCTACGTCCTGCTACAAACCATACTACTGGTTTTTGAAAGCAAATTTCTACAGCTTGGGAAGTCTCCTATCTTAGAATTTCTAGTCTTGCTTCTTGTCCAATCCCTCTTCTTTCTCGCCTTACAAGGCTACTTGAAGACGCTGATGAAGCAAGACCTGGTCTTCATCCTGCTAATCTGTCTAGCACTGGGAAGTCTCTTTCGAAATATCAGTACCTTCCTTCAGGTTCTAATGGATCCAAATGAATACGATAAACTGCAAAACAGTCTCTTTGCTTCCTTTCAACACCTCAACACTTCCATCCTAGCCATCGGTTCTCTGATCATCCTCGCTTTGACAATCTTTTTCTTTCGAAAAGCAGTCATTCTAGATGTCTTGCACCTGCAAAGAGAAACAGCTCAGATATTGGGACTCGATGTTGAAAAAGAACAGAGAGAGCTCCTCTGGGGCATTGTACTTTTGACTTCAACGGCCACTGCCTTGGTAGGGCCTATGGCCTTCTTCGGCTTTATGCTGGCCAATCTCACCTACCTGATTGTCAAAGATTATCGGCACAAGTTGCTCTTTATCGTAGCCATTCTGATTGGATTTATCAGTTTGACCTTGGGGCAAGCCCTGATTGAAAGAGTCTTTGCACTAGAAATTCGCATCAGCATGATTATCGAGAGTGTAGGGGGGCTCCTATTCTTTATCTTACTATACAGGAGGGCGCGTCAGTGAAACTGGAAAACATTGACAAATCCATTCAAAAACAGGATATTTTGCAAGGCATTTCGCTTGAAGTCAGTCCTCAGAAACTGACAGCCTTTATTGGTCCAAATGGTGCTGGAAAATCAACTCTCCTCTCCATCATGAGCAGACTGACCAAGAAGGATCAGGGAATACTCAGTATCAAAGGCCGTGAAATCGAGAGCTGGAATTCGCAAGAACTGGCTCAAGAACTGACTATCCTAAAGCAGAAAATCAATTACCAAGCCAAATTGACGGTTGAAGAACTGGTCAGTTTTGGACGTTTTCCCTACAGCCGAGGTAGACTGAGACCAGAAGACTGGGAAAAAATCCGAGAAACTCTGGACTATCTGGAACTAACCAAACTAAAAGACCGCTACATCGATAGCCTGTCTGGAGGACAACTCCAGCGCGTCTTTATCGCTATGGTACTGGCCCAGGATACGGACTTTATCTTACTAGACGAACCGCTCAACAATCTCGATATCAAGCAAAGCATAAGTATGATGCAGATTCTCAAGCGACTGGTGTCAGAGCTTGGCAAGACCATTATCATCGTCCTCCACGATATCAACATGGCCAGTCAATATGCAGATGAAATTGTCGCCTTCAAGGACGGTCAAGTCTTTAGCAAGGGAAGGACCGATCAAATCATGCAGGCTGACCTGCTCAGTCAACTATATGAGATTCCCATCACGCTAGCTGATATCAATGGCAAAAAGATCTGTATCTATAGCTAGTAACATAGAAGCTCAAGTTAGAGAACCTTCAGTCTCTTAGTCAATAAGACCAAGAGACTCCCTAAATCGTTATCACATTTTAAAAAGGAGAAATCATGAAAATATCCCTTAAACTTTATCTCACTGCCCTAGCGGCCAGCTTCTTGCTCCTACTTGGTGCATGTAGTACAAACTCAAGCACTAGTAAGACGGAGTCAAGTAGCTCTGCTCCAACAGAGGTAACCATTAAAAGTTCACTAGGTGTAGTCGCACTTTCAAAAGTCCCTGAAAAGATTGTGACCTTTGACCTCGGTGCTGCGGATACTATTCGCGCTTTAGGTTTTGAAAAGAATATCGTCGGAATGCCTACAAAAACTGTTCCGACTTATCTTAAAGACCTAGCTGGAAAAGTTAAAAATGTTGGTTCTATGGTTGAGCCAGACCTAGAAGCCCTTGCTGCTCTTGAACCAGACCTAATTATCGCTTCACCACGTACCCAAAAATTCGTAGATAAGTTCAACGAAATCGCCCCAACCGTTCTCTTCCAAGCAAGCAAGGACGACTACTGGACTTCAACTAAAACTAACATTGAATCCTTAGCAGGCGCCTTTGGGGAAACAGGTACACAGAAAGCCAAGGAAGAATTGGCCAAGCTTGACAAGAGCATTCAAGAAGTCGCTACTAAAAATGAAAGTTCTGACAAAAAAGCCCTTGCTATCCTCCTCAACGAAGGAAAAATGGCTGCCTTTGGTGCCCAATCTCGTTTCTCTTTCTTGTACCAAACCTTAAAATTCAAGCCAACAGATACTCAATTTGAAGACTCTCGCCACGGACAAGAAGTCAGCTTTGAAAGTGTCAAAGAAATCAATCCTGACATCCTCTTTGTCATCAACCGTACCCTTGCCATCGGTGGGGACAACTCTAGCAACGACGGTGTCCTAGAAAATGCCCTTATCGCTGAAACACCTGCCGCTAAAAATGGTAAGATTATCCAACTAACACCAGACCTCTGGTATCTAAGCGGAGGCGGACTTGAATCAACAAAACTCATGATTGAAGACGCACAAAAAGCCTTGAAATAAGCAACTTCAAACTCAACTAACATCTTTACATGATAAAACGCATCCTATCGAGCTAACTCAAACCTGATAGGATGCGTTTTTATCATTTCACTAAAATATTTTTACCTAGCCTCATTTTTCTTCTTGATTCGTTTAAGGGAAAAATGGTCTGGGACGGGGTCCTTACCTGTTTTAGACCAGGGATGGCAACGTAAAATCCGAGCCAAGCCCATCAAAACACCCTTGAAGTCATGTTTTTCAATAGCCTGAATCATGTAGTTGGAACAAGTCGGCTCAAAGCGACAAGAGGGGGGAAAGGCTGGCGAGATAAAACGTTGGTAAAAGCGCACAGGCGCTATTAAAATTCGTTTCATTATTTCTTGGTTACAGCCATGGTGTGTAGTTGGCTGATTTCTTTTTTATTAAGACGACGGGATTCTCCTGGACGGAGTCCTGTCAAGTCTAGATGTCCGAAACGGGTCCGTGACAACTTGTCCACTTGGAGACCGACAGCTTCAAACATCTTTTTAACCTGGTGGTTACGCCCTTCATGGATAGTCAACTGCACCACAGAGCGGTTTTTGACTGGGTCCACTTTGAGAATCTCATAGACAGCCGGCTTGGTTTTCTTACCATCAATCTCAAGTCCACGGGTCAAGGGGCGGAGATTATCCTTATTGGCCACACCTTTAACACGCGCGACATAAACCTTATCAATCTCATTACGAGGGTGAATCATCTCATCCGTAAAATCCCCATCATTGGTCAAAATCAAGACTCCTGATGTATCCCAGTCCAAACGACCTACAGGGTAGATGCGCTCCTTCACGTTGGGCAAGAGATCGACAACCGTCTTGCGGCCCTTGTCATCTGTCACACTGGAAATCACACCACGTGGTTTGTTAAGCAGATAATAGACCTTTTCTTCGTTGTAGATAGGTTGACCTTCAACTTCGACCTTGTCGCCTGACTTGATGGTCGTTGCTAGTTCACGTACCACTTGGCCGTTAACCGTCACCAATCCTTGCTTGATCAGCTCTTCTGCTTTTCTTCTACTGGCCACACCTGCGTGGGCAATATACTTATTGATTCTCATCTTCTTCTATCCTTTCACCAAATAATTGGCTTTCTTGGGCTTGAATCTCAAGCTCATCAATCACTGGTAATTCTTCCAAATGGTTTATCCCCATGTAATCTAGGAAATAATCTGTAGTCACATAGAGGTTGGGGCGACCCAACACTTCTTTTTTCCCGTCTTCTCGTATCAAGTCAAAGGCCTGCAACTTTGCCAAGGCCCCACTCGAGTTGACCCCACGGATGGCATCAATTTCTATCCGCGTGATGGGCTGTTTGTAGGCAATGATGGATAAGGTCTCAAGGGCAGCCCGAGATAAACTCTGGTTGATAGGTGCCTTAGAGTATTCCTTCAAAATCTCTGCAAATTGAGGCTTGGTCACCAATCTATAAGCGCCCCCTGTCTCAATCAGAGCCAAACTGGAATCTGGGTCCTTTTCATACTTCTGGGCTAATTTTTCTAAACTCTGTTGGATGCCTGTCGGTGGCAGAGAGAGGAGTTCAGCTAACTGGCGGACTCTAATCCCATCTTCACCCGCTACAAACAAGAGCGCTTCTATTTTTGCTAAAGTACTCATCTTTCCTCTCTATCAAGTCTAGCTTTGGGCAACTTGACTTTCTTCTTTCTTTTCCATGAGATAGATATCTCCGAAACTTTCCTCTTGCACAAGAATCAGCTCCTGGGTTTTGATTAACTCTAGGGTTGCCAAAAAGAGGGTGATGACCTCTTGGACATTCTGGGCTTCCTTAAACAAATCCTGCAAGCACAACTGGTCTCGTCCAGCCAAGGACTCTTTCACGATAACCATCATATCCTCAATCTTATACTCATCCCGCAAGATAGTCGTGTGATTTTGTGCAAACTCCTCTTTTTTCTTGGCTAGGATATTTGAAAAAGCTAAAAAAAGGTCAATGGTCGTCTTGTCATGCACAAGCTCCGCATCTTCGTAAATCAACTCTGTCGGTACTTTGGAATAGTACTGGGCCCGTTCTTGGTGCTTGGCTTCCAAGCGCTCCCCCAAGAGCTTAAACCTGCGGTATTCTTCGATTTGAGAGAGAAGGTCCTGCTCCAGGTCATCCTCCAAGTCTATCACTTCTGCCACCTTTGGCAAGAGCTTACGGCTCTTGATCAGCATGAGCTGACTGGCCATGACCATGTACTCGCCCGTCACTTCCAGACGCATGGCCTGCAGGGTTGAGACATAGGCTAGATACTGTTCGATGACTTCCGTAATGGGCACATCGTAGATATCCATCTGGTACTTAGAAACCAGGTGCAAGAGCAAGTCCAGGGGCCCTTCAAAATCTTTTAATTTAATATCCATTATCTATATTTTTCTAAAGTCAGGACTGTTTTTAATCCCAATTTTTTTGCAATTTCGTACAAATCGACCTTCTTTTCAATTTGTCGTAGAATGAACTGTTCCCGCAAGGCTTGAGCGGATAAGGTTGAGAAACCTTTCTCCTTGACAAAGGACTCTAGCTGACGGAAGGCCCACTGACGGGAATAGGCTTTCCCTGCCCTTTCAAAGAGATAGGTCTGGCCCATCAAGGGTTCCAACTCTGAAAGCAAGGTTGTAGGAATGGTGACAATCCTCTGTTGGGAAGCCTTCTTGATTCGCAACACTTGAAAGTCCAGATTGATATCCGCAACCTTGAGAGCTAAAATCTCACTCGGCAAGAGTCCCGTTTCTAGGATTAAGAGCGCTAGCAAGCGACCCTCTGAATAGTCACTTTCTTGCCAAAAAGAGTCTAGGTCTAACAGTTCTGGCTTTTCGGTCTTCTTTTCAGCTTGTTTAGCTAATTCTAAGCGGTAAAAGCTGTCCACCTCTCCTTTTTGATAGAGAAAGTAGAGAAATTGGTTACAGGCCGAAATCTTTCGCTTCTGGGCGCTGATTTTTAGATTGGCTAGCTGGGCTTGGTAAATCTTGAGACTAGTCTCAGAAATCCGCTCGCCTACAATGTCTAAAAATTGCTCCAAATCATACTTATAGGACTGCTTGGAATTGGCAGATAAGCCCTGCTTTTCTTCTAAAAAGGCTGAAATCCTGTCTCTCATTTGCATCGAATCTCATATTCCTTACTAAAGCCATGCAAGAGGGCATTGACTGCCTTGAGGATAGACTTGCGCGTGATAATTCCTTGGAAAATACCAGACGCATCCACAACCGGCAAGAAGGACTCATCTACCAGCTTGTGCAAGACCTCCGTAATGGTAAAATCAGGCGAGACGACCGCTACGTCCGTTCTCGTCATATGAACAATATCCGTATCTGCCATAATTTCTTGACTCAAGTCATGCTCCATCTGATAAGCCATAATATCTCTGAGCCCAATAGTTCCAACAAACTGTCTTTCATCTGTCACAACAGGAACACGAGTATAGGTCATCTGACTGAGCAAGAGGGTCGCGTGATCTGCATTGTGGGTATCAATCAACACAGCTAGATTTTCAGCAGGGGTCAAAAAAGTTTCTTCTTGTCCCAACAAGAAAGTCTCAAACTCCTTGGCAATCATCGGCTAAACTCCTTGGACAAGCCCGGATACACCTCATGGTCTCGTGTCAAAAAGTCCACTTTAAAATAACTGTCATCAATCTCCACACGAGCATAGAGACATTCTTTGATGGTCCCACGTGGTTGACTGATGGAACCTGGATTTAGAAAGAGGGTCTTACCTTCCATCCAAGCGCTTGGCACATGCAAGTGACCATAGAGGCAGATATCGGCCTCTTCCTCCTGAGCCCAGTAGTCCAACTTTTGAAAATTGAAATTAATGTCAAACAAGTGACCATGAGTTTGGATAATCTTGGTCGAACCAAGCTCAGTCACCAACCGTTCTGGGTAGCCAGCGTAGAAGTCCATGTTTCCTTTAACAACGCGGATGCCTTCCCAAAGGGGAGAATCCGGACGCAGTTCAGAATCGCCGTTATGAAAAACGGCGTCAACTTTGCCCACATAGCGATCACGGATTTCTTCCACAATCAAGCTATCGCCATGGGAATCGCTCATTACAATGATGGTTTGCTTTGCCATGATGGAAATACCTCCAAAAGTTTCTTAACGGCTAAGGCACGGTGAGATTGGCTATTTTTTTCTTCAAGGGTTAATTCAGCTGAGGACTTACCTGTCTCTCCTACAAGGAAGAGAGGATCGTAACCAAATCCATTTTCACCCTTAGGTTCAAAGTTAATGTAGCCAGGCCAGTCTGCTTCAACAACCAAGCTTTCCTTGTTTGGACTGGCTACGACTAAGGTTGTATGGAATTGAGCAGAGCGGTCCTTGAGTTCAAAGACCATGGCCAATTCGTGCAAGAGTTTAGCATTGTTTTCACGATCAGTTGCTCCCACACCTGCAAAACGAGCTGACCAGACACCTGGCAAGCCACCTAGAACATCGACTTTGAGCCCAGAATCATCTGCCAGAACCATCTTGCCCGTTAATTGAGAAATAGTTTCTGCCTTGAGACGGGCATTTTCTTCAAAGGTCATGCCTGTTTCTGCTACTTCAGGCAGGTCAGGATAGTCATTGAGATTTTCCACATCGTAGCCTAGCTTGTCAAAGATTGCTCGAAATTCCTTGGTCTTGCCTTCGTTACGAGTCGCAATCAACAAGGTTTCTCTGACCTTGTTTGTCTCAAAGAAATCATGAACATTGACCCCTTCTTTGGGCAATTCCACATACAAAAGTTGGCCATTTTCAACCAAGAGCAGAGCCCCTTGTCGTTGAATGACTTCCATGTTTCGTCCCATCTCTTGGTTTAGTATATCTACCACAAAAGACAATAAACGGTAGCGAGAACCATAGCGTAAAACAGTAACTGAAATCGGGAAACCTCGTTCCTCGTCTCGAAAGATTTTGGCCAATCCAACCAGAGGGAAATCCAAGTCTTCATCAGTCAACGTCCGGACGCCACCAAAAATAGCATAGGACCCGACATACCAGTCCTGATCATCCTTGTATTCATAAATTTTATTTGTCATAATTCTACATGCTCCACATGAATCTCTTTTTCCAGCCATTCTTCACCAATTTGTGCAAAACTTTGGCTGCTGGCTGTTGTGTAAAAACGGTGATGGAGTGGTCCGGCATCGCGACCACGATTGATTTCAAAATAATTGAGTAAGACTGAGATGTCCCGTACGCACTCTGCCCCACTATCGATAAGTTGAACCTTGGGCCCCATGACATTTTGAATAATAGGTCTGAGCAGTGGATAATGGGTACAACCCAAAATCAGGCTATCCACCTTTCCAACCAAGGGACGCAAGGTTTCATAGACCACTTTCTTGGTGACACTTGTTGACAGGGCACCCGACTCCACCAAGGGAGCAAACTTGGGACAGGCCAAACTCTCCACCTGTAAGTCCGGATCCAGATCATGGATTTTCTGACGGTAGATGTCTGATTGTACCGTCATGGGTGTTCCAATGACTCCGATTTTCCCACCTTGACTGGACTTGATAGCTGCCGAAGCTCCTGGCAAAATCACACCTAGGACAGGAATATCTAGTTGAGCCTTGATTTCTTCCCAGACGACCGCAGTCGCAGTGTTACATGCAATGACAATCATTTTGACATCCTTGGTCAAGAGAAAGTTGACCAACTGCCAAGTATATTCACGAATTTGCTCAGCAGGACGGGGACCATAAGGCGCCCGAGCCGAATCTCCAATATAGACGATTTCTTCATGGGGAAGCTGGCGCATGAGCTCGCGCACAACGGTCAAGCCCCCGACACCCGAATCCAAAAAACCAATTGGTCGATTATCCATACAGTTTTCTTTCTAGTCTTTTTTCTGATTGATAGTTCATTATGATTATTGATCCTTATGAACTGAAGGACAGCCTAATCAACAACTATCTCTCTTAATCATAATCAAATATCAATAGAATGCAAGGAAAAAGTCTCATCCCTAAACCATAACCAACATAGTGAGAAGTCTGGAACTTTCATCCCAGACTTTTCCTTATTTATTTTTTCTTTTTATTGTTAGCAAGGGCTGCTTTTTGTTGGCGGATGATTTGGTGGTAAACTTGTTGTACCTTAGCTTCGCTTGGTTTTTGACCATTTGCACTCAAAAGAGTACGAACTGCTTCAGCATTCAAACGTGGGTTGTCAGCGAATTCTTTTTCAATTTGCTTACGAACCAAGTACATTCCTCCAAGAGCTCCTCCTAGAAAAGCTAGCACAATCAATACAATTGCTAAAAGTAAATCCATCATTTTTCTCCTGTTTCTTTTTGAGTCTCTTTCATTATACCACAAACTAGCCACCCTGACCAGTTTGTTTTACGCTTTCAGGGATGGAATAGACAGCAAAAAGAACCCTGCTTTTCTGCAAAAGAGGGCTCCTTACTGAGTTTATACTCACTGAAAATCAAAGATCAAACTAGGAAGCTAGTCGCAGGCTGCTCAAAACACTGTTTTAAGGTTGCAGATAGAGCTAACGTGGTTTGAAGAGATTTTCGAAGAGTATTAATTTCATATTTCTGCCTATCCATTTGTACTAATAAAAGACTGAGACACTAGATCTCAGCCTTTTTCTTTATCCCAAAACTAATTCATCACTGACTAGACTTTGGCCACTATTTTTCTGGAAGAGATGCATGAGATCTTCAACTGTCAGATGCTTTTTCTCTTCTCCCTTAACATCCACCACTATCTTGCCTTGATAGAGCATAATGAGACGATTTCCGTACTCAATCGCATGGTTCATATCATGGGTAATCATCAAAGTCGTCAACTGATGGTGTTCCACAATCTTTTGCGTCAAGTCCATCACCATTTGACTAGTTTTCGGGTCAAGTGCCGCAGTGTGTTCATCCAAAAGTAAAAGTTTGGGTTTCACCAGAGCTGCCATGACTAGGGTCAAAGCCTGTCTTTGTCCTCCTGAGAGATATTGAGTATCTACTTTTAAGCGATTTTCAAGGCCGACATTCAACTCTTTTAAGGCCTCTTGGAACTGGATTCTGTCCTTCTCCTTCACACCCCAGCCAAGCCCTCTCTTCTGCCCACGTCTCAAGGCAATAGCCATATTCTCCTCAATCGTCAAACGAGAAGCCGTTCCCATCTTAGGATCTTGAAAAACACGAGCGATATCCTTGGCTCTCTTTCTTACACTCAGATTTTTAATGGATTTGCCTGCCAATAAAAGGTCCCCTTCGTCCACCGATAGATTGCCAGCCAAGATATTCATCAAAGTGGATTTCCCTGCTCCATTTCCACCAATCACAGAGATAAAATCTCCCTCTTCAACCTCTAAATCTAATCCTTTGAGGACATGGTTCTCATTGACCGTCCCTGCTTCAAATATTTTGTGAATATTTTCAAGCGTTAACAAACTTGCCATAACTTTCTCCTCCTATTCATTTCTCAATTTCAGACCACGAATCTTTAATCTCTTTTGCAATTCTGGTGCAAATAAAACTAAGGCTAGCAAGATTGCATTAAAGAGACGAACCAGATTTTGATCTAGATTTGGAATTTCATAGATATTTAAAATAATCAAACGGTAAACAATAGCACCGATTCCGATGGATAACAAGCGGCCTCCAATGGTCAAGTCGTGTATCAAGACTTCCGCAATAATGACTGCACTCAAACCAACAACAATGGTTCCTGTCCCAGAAGTCACATCTGAAAATCCATCATTTTGGGCGAACAAGGAACCACATAGGGCAATCAAGCCGTTTGAAATCATGTAACCAACAATCTTCATGGTATCTACATTGACCCCATTGGCCTCACTCATCGGGATATTGTCACCAGTCGAACGCAAAACCAAGCCAATCTCTGTTTTCATCAAAAGAGTCAAGACCAAACAAACAAGTAAGAGACAGGCCAAACTGAATGAGAAAACAGCTTCTTCATTTGTCAGTCCCAAGCTCGCCAACTGTTTAAAGACAGTTGCAGAATCTCCCAAGGAAAGATTAGGCACGCTTCCCATGATTTTAATATTGATGGAATAAAGCCCTGTCAAGGTCACAATCCCTGTCAAGAGAGCTGGAATTTTCATCTTGGTATGGAGCATTCCTGATACAAGACCTGCTACCATACCTGCCAGCAAAGCAAGTAAGGTCGCAATCCAAGGATTTATCCCTGCCTGTATCTGAGATACGACGACAGCCGCCCCAAGTGGAAAGGCACCTTCAGCAGTCATATCCGCAATATCCAAAATACGGAAAGTCAAGTAAACCCCAATCGCCATAATCGACCACAATAAACCTTCTGATAAACTAGATAATACAAAATTCATCTTAAACCTCCTTATTCCTTGCCTTCTAACTTACTAATATCAATTCCCAATGCATCTGCCATTTCTTGATTTGTATGTAATTCCAGTTTTTCAGGCAACTCAACTGCTATATTTTCTGACTTCTCACCTTTTAAGACACGAACCAGCATTCTTGCTGTCTGACGTCCCAATTCTTCATAATTGGTTCCGTAGTTATACAGGCCACCAACCGCAACCATTTCTGTTGAACCACCGAATACTGGAACCTTGTGTTTAATAGAAACCTGCTTGACTGTTTCCATGGTTGATGAAATGATATTATCCGTTGGTACAAAAACCATATCCACCTCTGCCATCAAGCTTTCTGCAGCCGCCTTGACGTTGTTACTGTCCAAGATTGTTTTTTCAACAACGGTAAAGCCTTTTTCTTCCAGAAGGCGCTTAGCTTCATCCTTTTGTACAACTGAGTTTGGCTCGCTCTGAGTATAAAGAATTCCAATTGTTTTAGCTTTTGGCAGGACTTTCTTTATCAAATTGATTTGAGTTGAAATAGCATCTGATGACTGGTCGCTTGTCCCAGTTACATTGCCCCCAGGATGTTCTCTTGACTCAACTAGCTTGGCACTGACAGGATCTGTTACCGCTGAAAAGATAACCGGTGTCGTTTGCGTTGTATTGGCCAGGCTCTGAGCAGAAGGCGTTGCGATAGCTAGAACGACATCACTAGATTCTGCTAGCTGCTGAGAAATAGTTTTTAGATTTCTTTGCTCACCCTGTGCATTTTGCAAATCAATCTCAATATTTTTCCCATCAACATAGCCTTGTTTGGCTAGCTCATCCACAAAACCTTCTCTAGTAGCGTCTAGGGACTGGTGAGTAATAAATTGCGAAATACCGATACGAAACACATCTTTTTTCTTATCTGCCTTCAACTGATGCAAACTGATCAGAGAGGTCAAGAGGATCCCCACTACCAAGAGGGAGGCTAGTAATTTTCGAACAACTTTCATAATGAAACTCCTTCTCAGAAAAGATAAAACAAAAAACCGCCTAGATACTATCTAAACGGATGCTTGAAATAATCTAACAAGTTACAACTTAGCTAGTCCATTTAGATATTCATCTATATGGACCACAATCAAAAATCTTAGCCACATAGATACAAACAAATTGCTTGAACTGTTTGCATCCATGGTGACATGTCTACAAACACTATCTAAAGTAGCTAAAGTAAAAGTTTTGATTCATCGTTACAGCTTGTCTCTTATTCATTTCTTTTTCTGCTTTCTTTTTTGATGTTTCCTATCTTACCACCTTTTTTATCAGCTGTCAAGAATATTTCAGAATTTTTTAAAATTTTTCGAAAATTCTTTCATAATTCTTTCAATTCTTTTAGGATAATTTCAAAGATTTGCCCATTAGATAAAATAGAACGATTTGAAGACTTTTATGGTATTCAGTTGTACTAGAGTTTTTTAAAAGTGTTTTGATGGCTTGTATTTCTTCTTTGGTTGATTTCATATCACTATTATATAATGCGTTTTGATTTTAGTATAGTATTAAACTGACTCTTGGCAGTCGGACAAAAAATCGACAGTTATTTTATACTGTTTAAAACCAATAGTCAATACGACAATCTCTTTACTTTTCGGTTATCAACTCTGTAGATTGCTAACATATCCAAAATAAGCCAAGTATCCCGAGGATAGGCAACAGAAATGAATTATTTATACTCTGGATACCACTTCAAATCACGAACTGCTTTGGCCATATCTGTTTCCTTAGCGCGTGCAAGACCTTGCTCTTGTGCTTTTTTAGCGACTGCTTCTGCTACTTTAATAGAAACATCTGCTACATACTTGAATGGTGGCAAGACAGGAGCTCCTGGTTGACCTGGATTGACAATACCACTCAATGAATGCGCCGCTGCTCCAATCATTTCATCGGTCAAAAGACTTGCTTCAGAAGCCAGCATACCTAGACCAAGACCTGGGTAAATCAGGGCATTATTTGCTTGACCAATCACATAGTCTACACCTTTATAAGAAACCGTATCGGCAGGAATTCCTGTTGCGACAAAAGCTTTGCCATCTGACCATTCAATCAAATCTTTGGCACTAGCTTCTGCCAATTTAGTTGGATTTGACAAAGGGAAGATCATTGGACGTTCTGTGTTTTCACACATAGCTTCTACTATTTCTTTAGTGAAGGTATTAGGCTGAGTTGAAGTTCCTACAAGAATGGTTGGCTTCACAGTCTTCACTACTTCAAGCAGGTCAGTCAACTTATCTGCGTTACTAAAGTCAGCACGTTTCTTAGCAAATGGTTTTTGCTCTGGTGTCAAGTCATCCATGTCATCAAAGAGAAGACCTTGTTTATCAACCATAAAGAAACGTTTATAGGCTTCTTCTTCAGAAAGACCTTCACTTACCATTTCACGAAGAACACGAGAGGCAATTCCTGCACCCGCAGTACCACCACCATAGCAGAGATAAACTTGATCTGTTAATTTTTCACCACTAATATCCAGCGAACCAAAGATACCACCCAAGGTAACGATTCCTGTACCTTGAATATCGTCATTAAAGGTCGGAATTTGTTTCCGGTATTTTTCAAGAATATTGGCAGCATTCAAGCGGCCGAAGTCTTCCCAGTGAAGGTAGAGTTTAGGAAAGAGACGTTCTGCTGTTTGAACAAATTGGTCAATGAAGTCGTAGTAACGATCTCCGCGGACCCGTTCGTGACGATTTCCTAAGTAATTAGGATTGTTACAAAGTTCTTCACGGTTAGTCCCTGCATCAATGACTAAAGGAAGGACCATCGAAGGATCGATTCCAGCAGCACCCGTATAGACCATCAATTTCCCAACAGAAATATCGACACCATTTGTTCCCCAGTCGCCAATTCCAAGGATTCCTTCTGCATCTGTTACAACAATGAGACGAATCTCGCGATCCCCGGCAGCGTTTTTCAAAGTAGCTTCAATATTTTCAGGATGATTAATATCAAGATATCCCGCATATTGGGGATCTACAAAAAAATCACTATAACCTTCAATCGTATCTGCAATGGTTGGATCATATACAATTGGATTGAATTCTTCCAAATGTTGAGAAAAGAGGTAATAGAAAAGAGTCCTGTTGGTATTAAAAATTTCCATTAGGAAAAGACGTTTTTCCAAATCATTGGCTTTTGTTTGCATTTGTGCATAAGTTTGCGCCGCTTGTTCTTCAATCGTTTGAACATACGGTGGCAGTAAACCAATAAGGCCTAGTTCCTTTCGCTCCTCTAAGGTAAAGGCAGTACCTTTATTGAAGAAAGGATTGTTTAAAATATCATGTGCAGTCATAGTGCAACCTCCTTTTTACTTACATTATACCACATGAAACGAATTGTTCGTAAAACGTTGTTGTTTAAATAATACAATTGTATACGCATATGTTATAAATTTCTGAACTCATCAAACTCTCGATGATCTCTCTTTACTAAAAGTTTCGAGTAAAATAAACCAATCATACAAATTGACAATCCTAATTAAAATAAATATCATATAGGTATGTTATGTAATACTTTGTATTTTTTAAGGTGTTTTTTTGTCATATAAAACTTGTATTCTATTTATATGACAACTAAAAACTATTTACAACAATATATTTCCCAAAAAGTGAAATATTTTCGAACACAGAATAAAATGAGCCAGGAAGAACTTTCAGAACAAGCAGGACTCGGGCTTAAGTATATCAATCAACTTGAAAACCAAAATGTGAATCTGACCATTCACAGTCTTGAAAAAGTGATTGACGCACTAGAAATGACCCCAGAGGAATTTTTCAATTTTGATAGCCTTGAATCAACCTCTGATAAGAGTGACAATCTTTCACTCAAAAGAATCAACATGAAGATTAAACAACTCCCTATTGATAAACGAGAAAAGATGTTGGCCATTTTTGAGAGTATCTTAGATAATCTTTGAGATCCCTGACTCACTTACATTTTAACTGGTGAATACTCGTATAGTCAAATTGTAGGATACGGATAAAAATTATTTATCTGCTGTTTTCCACTTATTTTCCTTCTCCAACTAATGAAAGTGAGCCCATATGAATTTAAAAGATCTACAATATTTTTATGACCTCTGCCAGCTTCAATCCTATACGGAAGTAGCAAAACAACATAAAGTCAGCCAACCATCTATTTCTTATGCTTTCAAGCGCTTAGAGGAATCCTTTAACTGCAAATTGATTCACCATGACCCCTCGCATCGTTCCTTCAAGCTAACTCCTCAAGGACAAATCCTTCTAAAGCATACAGAACTGATTTTACCTGAGGTCATTTCTACTCGCAAAGAAATTAATCGCTCCTTGGCACAATACTCTACTGTAGGATTCCCTCCTATTATCATTCAATATCTCTTTGCTGCCTTAAACGAAAAAGATAAATTCGATTTTTTAAAAAAGATACGCCCTATCCGCGGTGGCTCCGTGGAGTTATTAAACCTTCTCATCAAAGGAGACCTTGATGCAAGCCTACTCGGTTTGATTGAACCTCTCAACTATCCTTCAATAGAGTCACACGAGCTATTTCATAAAGAACTGTATGTCGTTTTATCTAAGAACCATCCTTTTGCCACTGCTCCTTCCCTCGCTTTTGAAGAATTAGCAGATCAATCCTTTATACTCTTAGACGAACACTTTGTTCACCTGAAAGCTTTTGAAACGCTTAATCAAAAGTATCAAAACAAGGCAGAAATATTCTTTAAGACTGATGACATTGCCATCCTTAAAGAACTTTTAAAGAAAGGGATTGGCCTTAGTTTACTAGCTGATATCGCACTTTCTGATGAAGATGATGATTTAATAAAAATTCCGCTTATACCGAAGGATAAGATAACTTTTACAGTTTATTACGCCTACCTTAAATCAGCTACACCGTCATCAGAAGTAGAAGCCTTATTTAATCTCCTTAAATCATATGAATAGAAAAAACTCTAACTATCAATGAACTGATAGCTAGAGTTTTTTACATTGTAGATATTAGACTCAATGAAAATCAAAAAGCAAACTAGGAAGCTAACCTCAGGTTGCTCAAAACACTGTTTTGAGGTGGCAGATAGAGCTGACGTGGTTTGAAGAGATTTTCGAAGAGTATTAGACTATAGTAGATTGAAGCTAGAGTAATACGCCGTGACTTCTAAAACTTTTCTAGAAATTAATTTGACTTTCCTAATAAAGTTGTTCAGATTTTATTTCATCTCACTATAATTCAATGATTTTCTAAGAATTCTATTTCTTTCGAAAATTCTTTCAAGGCACTTTCAAAGATTTTCAAATCAGTCCAACAAAAAAAGGTTTATAATTCCCATAAAAATTGACATGGAAATTATAAAACCATTATTAGTTTAGTCCTTGTTGATAACGTGCCAATTCGGCTTGGTTTGCCCAAACATAGTGACCTGGACGGATTTCTACCATGGATGGCTTATCAGTCTCATAATCGTGTTGACTTGGATCGTAAACCTTCAAGACCTTCTTGCGTTCCAAGATTGGGTCTGGAATTGGTACCGCTGAAAGCAAGGCTTGAGTATATGGGTGGATTGGATTGTTAAACAATTCTTCTGTTTCGGCAACCTCTACAATAACACCCTTGTAAATAACTGCGATACGATCTGAAATAAAGCGAACGACCGACAAGTCATGGGCGATGAAGAGATAAGTCAAACCAAGTTCTTTTTGGAATTTTTTAAGCAAGTTCAAGACTTGGGCACGAACAGAAACGTCCAAGGCTGAAATGGGCTCATCCGCAATAACAAAGTCTGGTTGCATGACCAAGGCACGGGCAATACCGATACGTTGACGTTGACCACCTGAAAACTCATGAGGATAACGAGTCAAATGCTCAGCAAGCAGACCCACTTCACGAATAATATTTTTAACTTTCTCTTTACGTTCTTCTTCATCCTTAAACAGACGGTGATTGTAAAGACCTTCAGAAATAATATAATCAACAGTGGCACGTTCATTCAAACTTGCTGCAGGGTCTTGGAAAATCATCTGGATACGACGAATCAATTCCGCAGCTTGTTCACGCGATTTCTTACCATTAATCTTTTGACCATCAAAAATGATATCACCATTACTTGTGTCATTTAGACCGATTATCGCACGACCAATAGTTGTTTTCCCACTACCTGACTCACCTACAAGCGAGAAAGTTTCTCCCTTGTTGATAAAGAAGTTAGCATTTTTAACCGCGACAAACTTCTTACTTCCTTCACCGAAGGAAATTTCTAAATCTTTGATTTCTACTAATTTTTCAGACATTTCCTTCCTCCTAGTCAGCCAGATGGGCAAATCCCATTTTTTCACGGATCTTATCATGGAGATTTGCAATCACAGCTGGTTTTTCTACTTTTGGAGCATCCTCATGAAGAAGCCAAGTTTTAGCCCAATGTGTCTCTGATACTGAAAATTGAGGAGCTTTTTGTTCGAAGTCAATCTGCATTGCATAGTCAGAACGCAAGGCAAAGGCATCCCCTTTCAGGTCAGTATAAAGTGACGGAGGTGTTCCTGGGATTGAGTAAAGATCCCCTTTATCATCAGCAAGCTGAGGCAAGCTAGACAAGAGACTCCATGTATATGGATGGCGAGGGTCATAGAAGACTTCCTCAACAGTTCCATACTCAACGATTTCTCCTGCATACATAACCGCTACCTTATCCGCAATACTTGCCACCACACCAAGGTCGTGAGTGATAAAGATTGTTGTGAAATGGTACTCATTTTGTAAAGATTTTAGCAAATCAATAATCTGAGCTTGAATAGTTACATCCAAGGCAGTTGTTGGCTCATCACAGATCAAGACATCAGGTCGGCAGGCAAGGGCAATCGCAATAACGATACGTTGACGCATTCCTCCAGAATATTGGAATGGGTATTCATCAAAACGTCTATCTGCGTCTGGAATCCCAACCTTATTCATGTAGTCAATAGCCAATTCTTTCGCTTCTTTAGCTGTTTTTCCTTGGTGTTTTACAATAACTTCTGTAATCTGACTACCAATTGTTTTAATTGGGTCCAAACTAGTCATTGGGTCCTGGAAGATAGTCGCAATCTTAGCCCCACGAATTTGTTCCCAATCCTTATGAGAAGACAAGGCTGTCAAGTCCTGACCACGGTAGTCAATACTTCCTTGGGCAATGCGACCATTTTCTTCAAGCATACCTGTGAAAGTCTTTGTCAAAACAGATTTTCCTGATCCTGACTCACCTACCAAGGCTAATACCTCTCCTTCAACTAGTTCAAGAGAAACGCCACGAATGGCTGTCAATACTTTGTCACGAACGTCAAATTCCACGACAATATCGCGAGCAGTCAAAATTACATTTTTTTCTTTTGTCATTTCTACTCCTATCTATGTGTACGTGGATCACTAGCATCCGCTAAGTTTTGACCAACTACGAAAAGGGACAAGGATACCAAGACAAGAGTTGTCAATGGAATCCAGAACAAGTAAGCATTGGTTGTTACGTTTTGTGAATAATCCGAAATCAAACGACCCAAACTTGGCACTGTAATTGGTAATCCAAGACCGAAGAAAGACAAGAAGGCTTCGTATGAGATGAAGCTTGGAAGCATTTGTGTCATCGTTGTCACAATAACAGATACCAATTGAGGCATGATATTTTTGGCAACAATCTTCAAGGTTGGAGTTCCCAAAGTACGTGACGCCAAGTTGTATTCCAAATCACGATAACGCAAGATTTGCACACGGATCATGAAGGCAATCCCAATCCATGTTGTTACACTCATGGCAAAAATCAGATTCCAGAATCCAGCTCCGATTGAGTAAGTCAAGACAATGACAATCAAAAGAGATGGGATGTTTGAGATGACGTTATAAACTTCCATCATCACGCGGTCAACTGATTTTGAAATTCCCCAAATACCACCGACAAAAACACCGATAACCAAGTTAATCACTGTCGCAATCACAGAAATGAGGATAGAGTTACGAGCTCCGAACCAGACACCGTCAAAGAGAGATTTACCGTTACTGTCTGTACCGAACCAATGCTCAGCATTTGGCTTGATATAACGAGCACTAAAGTCGTTTACCTTGCTGACATCATTGAAATCAAACTTAGAAAACATTGGGTAGATGAAACTCATCAGAATGATAGCTACCAAGATTCCCAACATGACTACAGTTGATTTTTTCTTCATAAATTGTCTAAACACTGAACCCCAGTATGAATAAGCTGGCGCATCAATGGCTTCAGAGGCAAAATCGTCACGTTTTACAAACTGAAATTTTTCTTTATCGATTGTAGACATTATTTGCCTCCTTTCTCAGTCAATTTAATACGTGGGTCAATAATCGTCATCCAAATATCTCCCAAAAGAAGTGAGAAGATAGAAATACATGTAAAGATGAAGACAAGACCAACGACCATAGAGTTATTAGATGCTTTTACAGAGTCAATCAACATTTTACCCATACCTGGGAAAGCGAAGACTGTCTCAGTAAGGGTTGCACCACCGATAACCCCGATAACAGCACCAGGAATTCCTGAAACCAGTGGAACCATGGCATTTTTAAAGATGTGTTTGTTTGAAATTTCTTTTTCAGACAAACCTTTTGCACGAGCAAAACGAACAAAGTCCTGTGACTGCAAGTCAATCATGTAACGACGAATCCAAATAGCTGTACCAGGAGCACCCAACAAACCAAGGATAACTGCTGGTAAAACATACGAACGCCAATCTCCAGCACCCAAGATAGGGAATGAATCTGGTAAGCCAATTGAAGAACCAGCCAAACGAACGATGTAAACCAAGGCAATTGTTGGAAGAGCCATCAAGAAGGTCAAAGCTCCTGTTGAGAAGCTATCAATCCAAGTGTTCTTGAAGCGAGCCATTGCTGAACCAAGTGGCACAGCAATCGCATAAGAAATCACCAAACCAATCAATCCAACAACAGCAGAGCTGGCAATCATTGAAGGATATTGGTAGTTGCTTTCAGTTGCAGTATATGGGTCATCTTTTCCGTAGTTAGCTACTTCACGAGAGTCAGCCTGACTAGGTGATTTGTAGGTTCTTGAGTAAATATTTACAGAAGAAGTTTTCTTACCTGTTGGGAACTGAACTTGAGAGGTTTTTGTTTGTCCTTGTCCCTGAGTAATAACCTGTAAAACAGGGCTATTAGCATAGGTTGGATAAGAGTCACCTAAATTAATGTTCACAAAGTTTTGATGCACAAACGGGAACTGACCGTTGAAGTACAAGAGATATTTATGTTTAGTTCCTGAACCAACCAAGGACCATCCGATAGCTGGATCATTTTCAAAACGAAGGTAACGTTTCAAGTCTGGATTTTCAGGGT
This sequence comes from Streptococcus sp. Marseille-Q7156, assembly GCF_965119495.1. The sequence goes on from NZ_CBCPLU010000002.1 coordinate 91,623, forward strand.
CTTGGATTTTATTTGTATGATCAATGTCAATCAAGTTAGCATAGAAGTGAAAAACACGTTCAAAAATTGGAATTTCACGAGTAGCGTAGAATTGGCCACTTTCAGTAAATTCTCCCAAGGTCCAACCATGACCGATTTGTTTGATGTATTTTTCATAGATAGCCTTGTTGGTGTCATTGGCTTCAACTGTTACAGAAGCATCCATCTGGCTAGCTTTTTCTTGCAACTCTTTGGTATCGTAGTACTCGATATAGCCCATACGCTCATAAACGGTATTCTCATAGTTATCACGTTTATCAGCAGTTGTTGCAATCTTGTTATAGTTGGTATCCTGTTTGAAAATCAATTTTCGAGGAACCATTGTATAGATAATCGTGTAAGTCAAGGTTGTTACTAAGAAGATAGAAACCAATGACCGCAAAACACGCATAAAAATATATTTTTTCATATCATTTCCTTTAAAAATCCCAAAAGAACCTTCTCCTCATGGAGAGAAAGTTCTATTGAAAATTATTTACTTCACATGACTTGCCAATTCTTTTTGAGCTTTCTCGTTTGACTCAGTCTTTTCTTTCAACCATTTTTCACGAGCTTTTTCATACTCTTCTTTGGTGATTGCTTTTTCACCAACTTCAGTGTACTTCAAGTATCCTGAATTTTCACCTTTAAGGCCGGCTACAGAATATGAAGAGCTAAATGGTAGAACTTTTGAAACATATGAAACGGCTGTTTCTTTAGGAGAAGCCATTACTGGAATTGTCAAAGCATTGTCAGTCAACCAAGCTTGTGCTACTGCGTATTTTTCATAACGTTTTTGAACATCTTGGTTTTCGCTGTTTGCGTCATCAAGTAATTTTCCATAGTCAGCTAAACCAAGTTTGCTTACTACTGATGCATCTGTGTTTTGGTCAATACCAAGGTAAAGGCGAGTGCTTCCTCCCTTAAGGACGAATTGATCCAAGAAAGTAGAAGGATCTTGATAGTCAGGGTTCCATCCTAGCAAGGTATGAATATCCCAGTCTTGTTCTTTAGCTGTTGGAGCGCTAAATGAAATTGGTAAAGCTTCTGCTTGAGTCATTTGTTGTAAATCTACAACAACATTATCTGAACCCAATACTTTTTCAATTGATTGTTTCAATGATTGCACACGGTTTACAACCGCTGTTGATTCTTGGATAACCAAGGCATCCAAGTGAATTGGGAATTCAACACCTTCAGCCTGTAGGCTTGATTTAGCTTTAGCAAAGACTTCTTTCGCTTTTTCTTCATTGTAAAGGCCATTTTGAGAATCTGCTAGAGATACGTTTGACCAAGTAGAAGAATTTGTCTTAGCCAAGCTATCTTGTACCAATTCACCAAATGTTTTCTTACCAACTTGAAGATTATATGGTGCAAATGTATTACGGATGGCTACTGCAGCTCCATCAGTACCATTTGTTTGAGCTGAATAAGAACTGCGATCTACCGCAAAGTTCAAGGCTTGACGGAATTCCTTGTTCAACAAGGCTTTCTTAGTAGATGTCTTTTGGGCATCACTTGTCTTAGCAGTGTGGTTATACGTTGTACGGCCATAGTTCAAGCTGACAGTTGCAACACCAGCACCTGGTTCGTTAAAGTAAATGTTATCTTTGAAGTCAGCTGCATATTTTTCATATGTAGAACTTGTAGGGAAGATACGAGCTTTGCTATATTGGCCATCAGAAAAACCTTTGGCAATTACATCTTGATCCTTACCATCCCAGAAAGTGAACTTAACGTTCTCAATTTTTACATTTTCTTTATCCCAGTAAGCGTCATTTTTAGCCATCTCGATAGATGATTTAGGAGTTACAGCCTTCAAGACAAATGGACCGTTATAAAGAATAGAGTTGGCATCTGTTGGAGCACCAAAACCTTCCCCTTTTGAAGCTAAGAATTCTTCATTAACTGGCATCAAAACACCACTAGTTGTCTTGTCATTCCAGAAAGTTTCTGGCTGGTTCAAGGTATATTCTAGTGTTTGATCATCAACTGCTTTTACTCCAACGGTTGAAAAATCGCTTGTTTCACCCTTGATGTATGCTTCTAATCCTTTAATAGAAGAGCTAACGATTGAAAGTCCTTTTGATTTTCCATCTACGGCGTGTTTCAAACCAGTAACGAAGTCTTTAGCAGTTACAGGAGCGTATTCTTCTCCCTCTGCTGTCACCCATTTAGCATCCTTACGGATTTTATAGGTATAAGTCAAACCATCTTTTGAAACTGTCCATGATTCAGCAATAGAAGGAACTAAATTACCATATTTATCATTAGCCAACAAACCATCTACAGCATTTGTTGTAATGAAAGATGTTGAATCAATATTGCTAACGATATAATCCAAGGTTTCTGGATCTGTTTGATAAACATATTGGTAATCTTTTGCTAGTTTAGCATTATTTGAACTAGTGTTTGAACACGCAGCTAGAACTCCTGACGCTAATAAGGTAGCTCCTGCTACAGCAAGCACTTGACTTTTTTTCATTTCTTTACTCCTCTTATAAAGTATAGGTTATCATCAATTATACCATAGATTTCAAGAAAAGTAAACGAATTTTCAGAATATTTAGGCTTATTGACACAAAAAATCTGAAAAAGCTATTGACTGAAAATCATTTTCAAGGTATAATAATAAACGTTAAGGCGGTATAGCCAAGTGGTAAGGCACGGCTCTGCAAAAGCTTGATCGTCGGTTCAAATCCGTCTACCGCCTTTCAATACCGAATTAATCGGAATTTATCAAGACAAAAAGCCCGTAAAATAGGGCTTTTTTTATTTTTTCTTCGGATAAATACGGATAGATTTTAAAAACTTTTGGGGCAGATTTGGGGGCTGAGTTTTTCGAGGATACTATTTCCTTTTAAAATCAACTGAAAAAAGCTTTGTCACGCCTGGTGACAAAAGCCTCTAGTTTACTCTGTTTCTTCTTCTATTTCAACTTCGGTAATTTGGACTTTTACCTTGGTAACACGTCCATTTTTCACTTTATCATTGGTTAAGATAAGCTGTTTGTTTTGGCTGACTAATTCATAACTGAGTTTCTCAGTCGTTGGAATGGTCCCAACTCCTGTCAAATAGTAACCAGCGATGGTATCAACGTCATCACTTGCCAGTTCAACATCAAAGTAGTCATTAAAATCATTGAGATTCATGGTACCTTGAACAATATAAGTATCTTCTCCAATCTTATGGACTTCGATTTCAGCCTTATCTGTTTCGTCATCGATTTCCCCAACGATTTCTTCTAAGAGGTCTTCTAGGGTCACCAAACCAGCCATCCCACCGTATTCATCCAGCAAGATTGCCATTTGTCTTTGGGTATTGCGCAATTCTTTTAACAAGTCATCCACAAAAATAGTTTCAGGAACAAAAAGTGGATCTTGTAAGATTTTCTTCCAAACAATATTGTCAAAACCGTCCACAAAGCCCGCATTAAGGAGACTCTTGGTGTGAATGATCCCAATCACGTTATCCTTATCCCCATCATAGACAGGGATACGAGAATAATTTTGTTTTAAAATACTTTGGATGATGGTTTGACTATCATCCTGAATATCGACCATGAAGGCATCCGTTCGAGGAACCATGACTTCTCTGGCCATTAATTCGTCCAGTGAGAAAATCCCTTGTAACATCTCAATTTCGTCAGCATCTAGTGTTTCTTCACTATTTGTCAGCATGTAGGCAATTTCATCACGAGTCATTTTTTCATCAGCATCGTCAAAGGCCACAGGAGTCAAGCGACTCAAAAGATTAGTAGACGCAGACAAGAGCCAAACAAAGGGACTAACTAATTTTCCCAGCCCAATAATAACTGGCGCTGTACGAATCGCCAAGGCATCTTTTAGATTAAGAGCGATTCTCTTAGGATACAATTCCCCAAAAACGATGGAAATATAAGTCAAAAATGCTAAAGATAGAAAACTTGCAATAGCATAAGCTGTTTCACCATTTCCAAGCCACGATGCAATTTCTCGTCCCAGAGTTTCTGCCAAACTTGCCCCTGACAAGATTGTAATCAAGGTTATTCCTACTTGAATAGTCGATAAAAAGTGGTTAGGATTTTCTAGTACCTTCAGCAGACGGATATAGCGTCTATCTCCTTCTTCTGCCTTTTGTTCAACCCGCGCACGGTTTAGTGACACCATGGCCATTTCTGTAGCTGAGAAAAAGGCATTTAATACCGTCAAGATAAACAATAAAACAAATTGTAGAAACAAATTCTGACTACTTGGGTCTTCCATAGTTCTTCTCCTAAAATAGTATCTTACCCCTTATTATATCACAAAATTTAGTCCAGTACATATTATTTTTTCTCAGTGTCTATTGTAGCCCTACTTAAATAGTCCAAAAAAGAACTCCTACATCCACTAGTGACATAGGAGTTTATCTTATCCTTTACTGAGTTACAGTTACTTCTCCAGTTCGGTAATCCAATTGAAGTCCCTTTTGAACATTGGGAACTAGAACATTGAATTCCAATTCTCCATCTGAAGACTTGGCTTCAATCTGTGAAACTGAGGGAACTAAATCCTCGTTTGAAGCATAATAAAGAGTTACACGGTAACGGACACGCTTGTTTTTATCCAAGGCTTTACGTACCATGCTTTCATAGTAGTTTTGACCAGTCGAATCCTCGGCTTGAGCCTGATTTGCCCAGGCTGTTTGAACAGCAATGTTTTTAGGATTGCTTGTTGAGGCATCAAAACCATCCAAACCACCGATTAAGGCATAGCCTAACAAATGACCTCTATCGACTGCATGGGTATAAGAGCCCTTTAGATTCTTGACCTGATGCCAACCTGGAGGAGTCCAAGAAGTTGAACCATTCCCAGTTTCTTCACGATTCTTATACTGGCGAGTGGCCTTAGACAAGAGGGCATTTGCTACGGTTGGCACTGTTTCCTTGCCCACTGTCTTTGTTTTATTATCAGCGTAGGGCTTACTTGAAACCTTGGCATCTAGATTTGTTTTATTGCCATTGACGATAAAAGCACCTGAGCCATTCCACTCAAGACTCCCTTTTATTTGGCTTTTGACTGCATCTGTTAAGACACTTTCTGCCAATGCTTGACTAGGAGCTTCAGGCGCTTGTTTTTTCTGACTAAGCTTGGTTTTGGGACTATTAGCTGTCGACTGTATCTGCTTGATATAATAGCTCCCTGCAGACAAAAGCAATAACACTAGCAGTCCGATTAGTGTCTGTCTTGTTTTTTTGTTCATATTTCTCCTTATCTTTAAAAAAGGCTGGTTTTCCAGCCTAATTTCCTGTAAATTTATGAATCAATTCCTGCCATTTTGCTGGAGACAGGATAGCCCATGGATCTTGACCCTTGCCCAAGATTCCATAGCCTACCATTAGACCGATTCCTAGGGCTAAAACACCTAAAATCAGTACTATGATGACTAAAAGTAAACGCTTGACTACGTAGCTTGATTTCTTATTCATCTTCATCACTTGCCTCAATCCGCTGAATCTTAGCACCTAGCTGCGCCAATTTCTCATGGAAACGGTAGTAGCCTCTATCCAAGTGGACTAATTTACCGACAACGGTTTCTCCTTGCGCTACCAAACCTGTCAAAATCAAGGCTGCGCTGGCACGAAGGTCAGTTGAAAGAACTTCTGCCCCCTGCAAAGGTTGACCACCAACAATACGAGCTGTATCACGGATAATCTCCGAGTGCAAGCCCATGCGACGCATTTCTTCTAGATGTTGGAAACGATTTTCGAAAACTGTCTCCACCATAGTTGATTCCCCTTTTGCGACGGTCATCAAGGCTGTAAATTGAGCCTGCATATCCGTTGGAAAACCTGGGTGTGGCAAGGTTTTCACATGAACAGCTTTTAGATTTTCTAGTTGAGAGCGAACTCGAATTCCTTCAGTCTCCTCTGTCACTTCCACTCCCATTTCAAGCAATTTGGCAATCAAGGGACGGTTGTGCTCCCAAACAGCGTCTTTAATCAAGACATCACCACCAGTCATGGCAGCAGCTACCATAAAGGTTCCTGCTTCGATACGGTCTTGGACTACATTGTGAGTCGTACCATGAAGTTTCTCAACACCGGTAATGGTAATGGTCTCTGTACCAGCACCTTTAACCTTGGCTCCCATTTCATTGAGGAGAATAGCTAGGTCAACAATCTCAGGCTCACGCGCAGCATTTTCAATCACTGTCACCCCATCAGCCAGAGTCGCTGCCATCATTAAGTTCTGCGTAGCACCAACACTTGGGAAATCCATATAGATATGAGCTCCATGTAAGCGATCAGCCTTGGCTTCGATGTAACCAGCTGTTTGACTGATCTTAGCCCCCATAGCTTCTAGACCTTTCAAATGAAGATCAATAGGGCGGCTACCAATCGTACAACCACCTGGCATGGATACCTTGGCATGACCTACACGGGCAAGAATTGGTCCCAAGACAACGATAGATGCACGCATCTTGCTGACATACTTGTAAGGAGCTTCCTCTGTGATATCGCCAGTCGCATCCACCTCGACAAGATGAGCTTCCTCATCAAAATCCACCTTGGCATTCAAACCACGAACCACCTGATTCATAGTGAAAACATCTGACAAGATAGGAACGTTCTGCAAGACGGTCTTTCCTTCACTTGCTAGAATAGTCGCTGCCAACAAGGGCAAGACTGCATTCTTTGCTCCTTCGATCGTAACACTTCCTACCAGACGATTATCGCCACCTTGAACCACAATTTTTTCCATACTTATTTCCTTTACATTTGATTTTATAATAATCCTCTAAGCGCTTCTTGCCACAACTGATATAGGCTGATAAAGAAAGAACTCATGATATAGCCCATTACAATGCTGAAAAAGGCTACTAGTAAACGAACTTTTCCTGTGTTCTCAGCTGTTACTTTTAAGACTTTTTCCCATCTAACAAGATTCTTTAAAAGGTAAAAACTCACATAAATAAAGAGCATGTGACTGCTTAGAGTGAATAATAATTGAACCATTTGACTATTATACCATCTTCTCTGTTTGTGCGCTAGTTTGGAAACTTCACTCAAAAACTAAGGATTGTTTTTCAAGTAATCAATTGCATCTTGTAGGGTTTTAACAGGCACGATTTTCATATCTGTCTTGATTGTTTTGGCTGTATCTAGGGCCGTTTGGTAGTTGTTTTTCGCATCAGGATGCGCTTTTTGTTCTTCTTCGCTAACAGGGTTATCAGGGGCAAAGAAAATCGCGGCACCTTCTCTAGCCGAAGCTACAACTTTCTTATCAATACCTCCAATGTCTCCCACATTACCATCGCGGTCAATGGTTCCTGTACCGGCAACGATACGGCCATTACGAAGGCCAGGGTCAGCTATTTGGGTATAGATGGCCAGACTAAACATGAGACCTGCACTTGGACCACCGATACCAGCTGTTGAAAAGCGAATTGGGACATCACTGGTTACTTCTGTACGGTCAATCAAGCCGATTCCAATTCCATTTTTGCCATTTTCCAAGGTGATAATCTTACCTTCTGCAGACTTGGTTTGCCCATCCTCTTCATAGGTGACCTTGACGGAGTCCCCTAGTTTTTGAGAATTGACGTAATCAATCAAGTCTTTGGAACTGTCAAAGGTTTGATCATTGACTGCTGTGACCGTATCAGAGATGTTGAGAATCCCTTTAAAGGTCGAATTATCCGTCACAGTCAAGACATAAACCCCAAGGTACTTAAGTTCAATATCCTTACCAGCTGTTTTTAGCCCTTGATACTTGGCCATATTTTGCGATGTTTGCATGTAGAATTGATTGATCCGCATAAATTCAACATCGGAAGATCCACCTGTAGTCTCCTGAGCACTACGAATATCTGTAAAAGGCGTCAACCACGCATAAATCATATGGGCTAAAGTGGCATGTTGGACACCAACCGTAACGAATTGATAGGCACCAGCCTCCTTATCTTCTGTGTCATTTACTTTAAGGACTTGGCGAATATCTTCCGAACCACCTGGAACTTCTATATAGTAGGGCAAGGGCACTACAAATGCCAAGAAAGTCACAATCAAGGCCGCAATGACATATAAGGGCCATCTAATCTTTTTTTTCATTTCTTATTTCCTCCAAAATACTATCAGGAACATAGCCGGCAATATCCTGACCAAACTTCAAAAGCTCTCTAACACCGGATGAACTGAGATAGAGATGTTCAGGTCGACTATGTAAATAAATGGTCTCTATATTAGGAGACAGCTGATGATTGTAGTAATCAAAACTGGCTTCATATTGCAAATCAGACGCATTCCTCAAACCACGCACTAGACAAGTAGCCCCCAGTCTTTTCGCGACATCGACCACCAATTCATCATGAGAAGACACGACTTTAACATTTCCCAAATGTTTCAAAGCCTTTTCTAACCCCCGTTTACGATTTTCGATAGGAAGAAATCCTTGTTTGTGGGGATTAAAAAAAATACCGACATAGAGCTTATCAAAGAGTTTGCTAGCCCGTTCAATGATATCCAGATGCCCATTTGTCATCGGATCAAATGAGCCTGTGAATAAGCCAATCTTATCTGACATAGACTGTCACCTTACTAATTCCATAAATTTTTTCCTTCCAGATACCCAGGCAGGCAATTTCTTCTGGAAGTTCAACGGCCTTATCCGTCTCACACACGACCATGACATCTTCAGAAAAAAGCTCCCTCTCAGCCATTTTTTCAATATCTGCTACGATTTGTTCCTTGGCATAAGGAGGGTCTAAGAAAATGAGGTCAAATCCCCCAGATACCTGTTCCAATGCCCTTTCTGCATCCATTTTGAGAAGTTGAAATTTCCCAACTTCCTTGGTCATCTGAATATTTTCAGCCACGATAGCCTGAGCCTTACGGTCTCGCTCCACCAAAACAGCACTGGACATGCCACGCGATACTGCCTCGATAGATAAACCACCACTACCTGCATAAAGGTCCAAGACTCGTCCCCCTTCAAAGTAGGGACCAATCATGTTAAAAATGGCTCCCCTAACCTTATCCGAAGTGGGTCTTGTCGTCTTGCCTTCTAGTGTCTTGAGGGGACGTCCCCCATAGATTCCTGATACGATTTTCATACCGTTTATTATACCAAATTATGGGCGAAAAGAGAAAGAAAATCGAACCTTGCGGTTCGATTCTCTATAAAATATTTTCGTAAGTATCGCGAACTTCTTGAGGCCAAACACTTGTTTGCACTTCTCCGATGTGTTTCTTGCGAAGTAAGAACATGGCCATACGAGATTGTCCAATTCCTCCACCGATTGTCAATGGGAATAGGCCATTCAACAAAGCCTTGTGCCATTCCAATTCCAAGCGGTCCTCATCACCGGTGATTTCTACCTGACGGCGAAGGGTTTCTTCATCTACACGGATACCCATAGAAGACAATTCAAATGCTCCACCCAGAGACTCATTCCAAACAAGAATATCACCATTTAGACCCTTGTAGCCATTTTCAGACTCACTTGTCCAGTCATCGTAGTCTGGTGCACGTCCATCGTGCGGTTTACCGTCTGGTAATTCACCACCGATACCGATCAAGAAGACTGCTCCAAATTCTTTACAAATAGCATTTTCACGCTCTTTTGGTGTCAAGTCTGGGTAGCGTTCTACCAACTCTTCTGTATGGATAAAGGTGATTTGTTTTGGCAAGATTGATTCGATGTCATAGCGAGCTTCAACAGCTAGCTCAGTAAGGCGAATAGCCTTGTAAATCTTCTCAACTGTTTCTTTTAGATAAGCGATATTCCGTTTACCATTTGGGATAACCTTCTCCCAGTCCCACTGGTCAACATAAACAGAGTGGGTCGCATCCAACGAGTCTTCGTCTGGACGAAGGGCCTTCATGTGGACGAAAAGACCTTCACCTTCACCGAAACCAAAGCGAGCCAAGGTATGGCGTTTCCATTTAGCAAGGGAGTGCACCACTTCATAAGTGGCATCAGGGATTTGGAGAACCTTGACCGATACGGCGTTCTCCACACCTGATAAGTTGTCCTGCATCCCGTCTCCGACCCTGCTCAAGATAGGACCTTGAACTTCGACAACTTCTAACTTATCTTTCAAATACTGGGTAAAAGTGTTTTTGACAAAGGAAATCTCTTCTTGTTGATGGATAAAACTTTTCTTCATAGGCTACTCCTCAAAAAATTAATTAAAAGCATTATACACCTATTTCCAAGAAAAGAAAAGAGAAATTTTAAAAAAAATCAGTGTCATTCAAAACACTGATTTCATAGACCTTTAGTCATTACGACCGAAGATACGTAAAATACTTAGGAAGAGATTAATAAAATCAAGATAGATACTGAGAGCCATTGACACAACCCAACCTGTCGCTACACGACCTTGTGATTGTTCATAAGCGAGACGAATTCTTTGGTTGTCCCAAGCAATCAGCCCAGAGAAGACCAAGACCATGGCTACGCTGATCATATAATCAAAGAAGCCACTAGCCAAGAAAATATTGACTATCATAGCAATAATCAAACCGATGAGGGCTGCCATCATAGCACGACCAATCCCACTCAAATCTTTCTTAGTGAACATACCGACTGCCGCCATGACAAAGAAGAGAAGGGCGCTTGATACAAAGGCAGACAAAACCGTACCTGGAGTATAGAAGGCCACCACAAAACTGAGGGTAAAGCCATTTAATACTGAGTAAAGTAAAAATACTGGAAGAGCCGCTGGGCTATTCTTTGAAGCCATGCTACTGGCAACAAAGACCAGAGCTAGCTCTGCAAAGGTTGCAATGGTCAACCAGAGACGCCCCTGCATCAAAAAGTAAACCAACTGAGACTGAAAGACCGTTAACATAAGGCCTGATACCAAAGCAGATAGTCCGATTCCCAGACCAACAAAGGCATAAACCTTAGCGTAAAATTGATTGAGACCTGCGCGGTCATGAATAATAGTGTGATTCATCTTTTCTCCTTTTCTATGAACATCTTTCCTTGATTATAACAAAGAAAGTTAAAATTAGCTTAAATGGAAAATTAAAATACCTGCTGCAACGGCAACATTCAGACTCTCTGCCTGCCCCTTCATACTAATGTGGACCAACTGGTCTGCACTTTCAGCCATGAGGGGACTAATTCCTTGACCCTCATTTCCCATGACTAGTACAAAATTTTCTATAGGAGGCAGTTCTCTGTAATCAATAGAATCTTTAGATAGGGTTGTTGCCAGCACTGGGATAGCTGCTTCCTTAGCTTCCACGAGAAGTCTTTGACTAGACATCCGGTAAATAGGCAGATGAAAATGACTGCCCTGCATAGAACGTAAAGTCTTGAGACTGTAGATATCAGCCGATTTATCTGAAACAATCACTCCAGTAAAACCTGCTGCATCCGCAGTCCGAATGATAGTTCCCACATTACCAGGATCTTGCACATCTTCCAAAAACAAGAACTTGCCTTGACTAAAGTCAGCTTGCCCTACTTCTTCTTTTTGAACGACGGCAACAATTCCCTGTGGAGTCTGAGAATCCGCCAAATCTAGCAAAATATCCTCTGACACCCAGACAGTTTGCGGAAAAGCAGCTAACTGATCTCGGTAATTTTCTAAGGCAAAGATTTTCTCAATCGTCACTCCAGCTTGAACAGCTTCTTCAAACAAGTGCCAGCCTTCAATCAAATAAGCAGACTTACGGTATTTTTTTTGGTGTAATTTCTTGGCATTTTTTACCACAGAATTGGCTTTTGAGGTTATAATAGTCATAGAAATATTATAACACAATCAAAGGGGTTTGGTATGCAAAAGGTTAGAATGATTGCCCAAGGTAGAGTGCAGGGAGTTGGATTTCGTTGGGGTGTTTACAGCCTGGCGCTTGAAATTGGTGACATCACAGGTCGGGTATGGAATAATGACGATGGAACAGTGGAAATCTTAGCCCAAGCAGACTCATCCGCTATCATGGCGAAATTTATCCAAGAAATCCGAAAAGGACCCACACCCTTTTCAAAAGTCAGCTACTTAGATGTCAAACTGAGCAACTTTCCTCCCTACCCTGACTTCAAAATCGCAAATTAGGTCTCTAGAACTATTGTATATTTTGTAAAAAAACAGTAGAATAGAAAGGTATAATTTTTAAAGAAGGAATAAAAACAGTGAAATCTATTAAACGTTTTGCACTCTCGGCTATGGGAGTGGCTATGTTGCTTGTTTTGACTGGCTGTGTTAGCGTCGATAAAGCAACAGGAGAACCCACAGGATTTATTTGGAATACTTTCGGAGCGCCTATGGCTGAAGCTATCAAGTACTTCGCTACTGATAAAGGTCTAGGCTTTGGTATGGCTATCATTATCGTAACCATTATCGTACGCTTGATTATTTTGCCACTTGGTATCTACCAATCATGGAAGGCAACGCTTCACTCTGAAAAAATGAACGCCCTCAAGCACGTCCTCGAGCCACACCAAACACGTCTCAAGGAAGCAACAACTCAAGAAGAAAAACTAGAAGCCCAACAAGCTCTCTTTGCCGCTCAAAAAGAACACGGCATCAGCATGTTTGGTGGTGTAGGATGTTTCCCTATCCTCCTTCAAATGCCTTTCTTCTCTGCTATCTACTTTGCTGCCCAACATACTGAAGGGGTTGCTCAAGCAAGCTATCTAGGCATTCCTCTAGGTTCTCCAAGTATGATGTTGGTTGCCTTCGCTGGTGTCCTTTACTATCTTCAATCGCTCCTTTCACTTCACGGAGTAGAAGATGAAACGCAAAGAGATCAAATCAAGAAAATGGCTTACGTGAGCCCAATCACGATTGTCGTCTTCTCCCTCATTTCACCAGCCAGTGTCACACTTTACTGGGTTGTCGGTGGTTTCATGATGATTCTCCAACAGTTTATCGTCAACTATATCGTTCGTCCAAAACTTCGCAAAAAAGTCCGTGAAGAATTGGCGAAGAATCCACCAAAAGCAAGTGCTTTCTCAACAGCAAACGGACGAAAAGACGTGACCCCTGAACAACCAACTGCTATTATAAGCAAGAAAAAACACAAAAATCGCAACGCTGGAAAACAACGTTCGAGATAAAGCTACGTAAATTATCCAATAATTAAAAAACGAATGAATGATAAATAGTTTTCATCAACTAGATATCATCATTCGTTTTTATTATCTACCGTTACATCTTATACTAGTCGAAAAAGTTAAATAGTTTAAAAGCTCACATATAAAAACTATTCAATCATAAATTAACAAGTAAATCACTATGATTTAATACAATTCACAGTTATTAAAACTTCTGCTCCCGAGTCTCTATTTCTAAGCTCAACTCGGCCTTTGTGTAGTTTTGCAACTCTACATACAAAACTAAGTCCAATACCATAATGTTGCTCTTTAACCGATCTAGCTTTATCCATACGATAAAAGAGCTTCCCAAAATTAGTTAAAATTTCATCTGGAAATTCCGAACCATTATTCCATATACCTATTTTCAATTCTTTCGCCTCTTGCTCTACCCTAATTTTAATTTTAGGATTCTGTTTATCTGCATACTCCAAAGCATTTGTTAAAATATTTTGTATGGCACGAATCAGAAGAGATGGATTTATATAATAATTTTCAGTTCCTTTCACATTTTGTTCAAAAGAAAACTTCATCTGATTTTTTATCAGAAAAGAAACTTCTTTCTCTAATTCATTAATAAAATCTGAAGAGGAATACTCCGTCCAACCTGTCTCATCATCATAATAGGTTTTAGAATAGTGAATCAATTGATTGAAATAGTCTAGTAACTGTTGACTAGCTCTTTCTATATCTGCTAAGCATTCTTGAGATTGGTCGTTTTCAGTTATCGCCTGCAAAAATTCCACATTTCCCCTAATAATGGTTAAGGGAGTTTTTAAATCATGAGAAGCTGCTGAAACCTGAAACATCAAATCTTCTTTCTGCTGTTTCTCATCAACTATTAATTGTCGAATTCTATCTTGCATCACAATAATCCGCTTTCCTGTCTCACGAAATTCTTTAACCGTTAATCTTTCTGTACATTCCCGCTCTAACCATATACTATTTTCATAAATCAAAGTCATTTCATAACTCAGTTTTTTCAACAATTTTCCAATGTGATAACTTATTAGAACAATCAATAAAACACAAATATATATCCATGATGACACATTGAAAAAAATTGATAGAACACCACTATTTTGTAGAGGTTTCCCGTCTTCATTTATTTGTATAGATACTGAAGCTAAAGGAATAAGATAGGCTATTAATAAGCCAAGACTAAACTGCCAAATAATTCTCCAACAGGTTTCTCGAATTAATTGTCTAAAACTTTTGATTCTACCCATTGATATCCTCCACCATACAAGGTTTTAATTGGATTTAATTGATAAGGTTTCAGCTTTTGACGAATTTGATAAATGTACTCTGAAACCGAACGTAACAGAGCTTCTGAACTTTGTGGATATAGATAATTATAAATTTCCTCAATAGAATATATTTTACTTGGGTTGCTTGCTAAAAGATTCACTATATCAAATTCCCTCCTTGTCAAGGCAATCTTATCATCGTTTACAAATAGTTCCTTACTATCCGTATATAGTATAAGCTTTCCAATCTTTATTTGATGAACATTTCCTTTAGTCCGTTCTTCACGACGCAAGTGCATTTTAACACGTGCTAACAATTCTTGCATACTAAAGGGCTTCATAATATAATCATCAGCACCTGCATTAATTCCAGCTACCAAATCTTTATCCATATCCTTGGCAGTTATAAAACAGATAGGAACAGTTATCTGCTCGCGAATCATCTGACAGATTTCTAAACCACTAACAGGCATCATAATATCTAATAAAATCAAGTCAAATCCTGTAAAATCACAAAGATCAATCTCTTCTATCTTATTTCGTATGACTACTTCATATTTTTCATATTCTAGTACTTTTTTTATTAGGCGAAGAATAGCAAGATCATCATCTACCACCAAAATTTTATAAGCCATAACTCACCCTCCTGAATATATTATAGCACTACCTGAGAAAAAGACAGGATATCCCCTGTCTTTAGCCTACATTTCTTCCTATTAGTATCAGTGTAGCAAATACAAAAACAATTAATAACCAAACTATTTGTATCCCTAAGCCTTGCCACACTGGATAATAAAGCGACAAGGGATGGGTATAAAAACAATTCATACTAGCTAGTAATGGTAAATTTCTAAAAAAAGAACTGAATTGTAATAACATTTGCCCCAACCCCAATAAAAGGGATAAACTGATTCCCAAAATTAAGATAAAAGACTGGGAAATAAATACAAAAATACCACTTAAAAGAGCGAAGGTTAGAATAGAAATACAAGCTGGAAATAGAATTGTTAGAACATGTTTAATATTACTCAAAAGATTGATATTGTAGTATCCTTGCGCGATTAGTATGCATAATGATATTACAGCAACCAATAGGACAATTTCCATACATAATAGAATAGCTAGTTTAGATATTATAAATTTCAAACGGTTTGGACAGGTAAGAAAACTGGTACGAAGGCTAGAACCTGTAAATTCTTGACCTATAAATAGAACCGCTAGACTAACGAAACCTGCCTGTCCTAAATAGAGACTTTGCAGTAGCTGTTCCAAAACAAACTGTAGGGTCAACTGGTCTGGCTTACTATTTAAAAAAACAACCATCGCCGGAACACACAGTAATAGAGCACCTATAATCAACCAGTGCCAAGGATTCATCATAAACTTGAGATACTCACTTTTAAGTTGTTCTTTCAACTTATTCACCTCCTCCGATATCTGACTTGAGTAAGCGGTAAATTGCTAAAGCCAAGAATGAGAAGTTCCAACAAAGTAAAAGTAAAATATTTTGTAAACTATTATGTTCTAAAATTTGAGGAGATATAGCAATCAATCCTTGACCCAATGCAACTGGAAGAAATTTTGCAACCGATATATAGTTTGCTAAAAATGTTCCTAAATTGTAGACTTGAGGAAGCAAAAATAATAGAGGAACAATGGCTGTTTTAAATGTCAAAGCCATAATATAGGCCAGCAGTCCCAACAAGGTCCAAGCTATACTGGCTAAAAATATATAGAACCAAACTGTCCCATTTAGTGAAAAAAGTAATAAGCCATCTTGTCCTAAAACATAATGTATCATGTTAATCGTAAGGAATATCGATAGAAAGGAAATGAAAAATGAAAACACAAGCCAAACTAATGTTTTTGAAACTAAGAAAGAACTTCGATTTGTAATAGAGAGGAGGCTTGTACGAATAGCAGAGTATCTATACTCCTCGGCTCCGTAAATTGAGCCTAGGATAATCATAATAAAAACACCAAATAAAGTGACATCAAAACCTAAAAATTCAATAGGAGGTATAGCTTCTGCTAATTCTGGATTTGTCTCTGGTGTAGCATGGATACCAACTGAAACAATTTGAGAAGCACCAATATTTGCTAAAAACGTTTGAAATATCAGTATCAAGAATAGTACAACATGAGTAGCTCTCTTATAAAGTAATTTCAATATTTCAGAATGAAGAGAGTAAATAAGTGCCATGTCACTTTCCTCCTTCTGTTAAACTAAAGAAGACTTCTTCTAGTGAAGAAAGATTTTTCATCACTTCTGGTAAAGTCCCTTTTATAAGAACTTTTCCTTTATTTATGATAACTACATCATCTGTTACTGCTTCCACTTCCGATAATATATGAGATGATAGCAAGACTGTCTTCCCTTCTTGAGCTTGTTTTTTTATAAATTCTCTAAACCACCGAATTCCTCTTGGATCCAACCCATTAGTCGGTTCATCCAATATCAGATATTGAGGATTTCCTAATAGAGCTGTTGCAATTCCCAAGCGTTGTCCTTCTCCTAATGATAATTTCCCAATTTTAGATTTTTTCTTATGACTAATATCCACCATATCCAAGACTTGCTCAATTCGCTGACTGGATATCCCATTACTAGCAGCAACAATTTTCAAATGTTGATAAACAGTCCGATCATCAGGAGCACCTACACTGTCAAATGAAGCTCCTACAGTTTTTAGAGGAAATTTTAATTCCTTATAAGTTTGATCTCCAATTTTAGTAAGACCAGATGTTGCTTTGTCTAATCCTAATAAAATACGTAAGGTTGAACTTTTTCCAGCTCCATTTGGACCTAGGAAAGCAGTCACTCTACCTGCTTTTGCTTCAAAGGAAATATCTTTTAAAATTTGAGTTTGCCCATATGACTTACATAAATTTTTAATGGCAATACTTTGTTCCATAGATGTTCTCCTATTCTATTTAATATTTCTAAAAGTAACTATATCTTACACATTCTTTTTCGGATTTTTTTCAGAATTTAGAGAGTAAAAAAGATTTATAGTCAATGAAAATCAAAGAGCAAACTAGGAAGCTAGCCGCAAGCTGCTCAAAACAGTGTTTTGAGGTTGTGGATAGAACTGACGAAGTCAGTAACCATACCTACGGTAAGGCGACGCTGACGTGGTTTGAAGAGATTTTCGAAGAGTATAAAATTTTGTTTTATTTAATTATATATATTTGTATAAACTTAAAAGCCCGATGTTTCCATCAGGCTTCTTTTTTATCCATGTACACGTTTCATATAGTCTTGATAACTTTCGGTATCCATGAGTTTTTTAGCGTTCTTGACGCGATCTGCTGTTGGTGGTTTAACCCCTTCGAGTGAATAAGGAATTCCCAATTCACGCCATTTGAACTCACCCATAGTGTGATAAGGCAGAATTTCAAACTTATCAACATTTTTAAGGGTCTTGACGAACTTACCAAGTTCAATCAAGTCATCATCTCTATCTGTCAATCCTGGAACTAGCACGTGGCGAATCCAGACAGGTTTTCCAATATCTGATAGATACTGGGCACAGGCCAAGATATTTTTATTGGTTTGGCTAGTTACAATCTTGTGCTGTTGTTCGTTGATTTCCTTGATATCCAAGAGGACCAAGTCAGTGACAGCCATGAGTTTGTCAAACTTCTCAAGGTAACGTGGTTTATTACGGAAAGGCAACGCACAGGTATCCAAGGTACAGTGGATTCCTTGTTCCTTAGCCTTAGTGAAGAGGGCAATCAGGAAATCAATCTGCAAGAGGGCTTCTCCTCCACTGACTGTAATCCCACCCTTATTTCCCCAGAAACCGCGGTAGCGCAAGGCCTCTGTCAAGACATCATCTACCGTCCGTTCACGTGACTTATTGGACTCCATAGCCCAAGTGTCTGGGTTGTGGCAATACTGGCAACGCATGTGACAGCCCTGCAAAAAGACAATAAAGCGAATACCAGGGCCATCTACCGCCCCAAAACTTTCTGTCGAATGCACCATTCCTGTCACTTGTCCATAATCAATTGTTTCTTCAGACATATCGTTACCTTCCTTGAAAACGTTTTATAGTTTTATTATATCATGACTTGAAGGAAAAACAAGATTTTTGCCTATTTTTTAGAAAGCAATCTGTTTTTCAATTTCATTTTCAATTACTTATCATTTTATTCTTCAAAATCAAAGCCATACAAGGTTGCAAAATAGTCCTCAGGGCGCTCTGCACGGCGGATTTGACGGGCTTTGCCTTCTTCAGTATAAAGGATTTCCGCAGAACGAAGTTTGGCGTTGTACTGGTAGCCCATTGAAAAACCGTGGGCACCTGTATCATGAATGACCAGCAAATCACCGATTTCTGTATGAGGCAGTTCGCGATTCACTGCAAATTTATCATTGTTTTCACAGAGTGAACCAACCACATCTACCACTTCAGCTGGTCCATCTGGATGGGTCACGTTAGTAATATGATGGTAAGCTCCGTACATAGCTGGACGCATGAGGTTGACTGCTGATGCATCCACACCTAGATAGGTACGGTAGGTTTTCTTCTTATGAGTGACTCTTGTAACCAAAGTACCGTGAGGTGCCAACATAAAGCGACCCAATTCTGTGAAAATCTTGACCTGCCCAAGACCTGCTGGGGTAAGAACTTCTTCATAAACCTTACGAACTCCCTCACCAATCAAGGCAATATCGTTCGGCTCTTGGTCTGGACGATAGTTGACACCAATACCGCCAGAAAGATTGATAAAGTCTAGCGAAATGCCCAACTTTTCCTTGATTTCAACAGCCAATTCAAAAAGCTGACGCGCCAACTCTGGATAATAGAGATGGGTCACGGTATTGGACGCTAGGAAGGAGTGAATCCCAAAAGTCTTGGCTCCTTTTTCCTTCAAGATGGCAAAAGCTTCAAAGAGCTGGTCCTTGGTCATACCAAACTTGGCTTCTCCAGGATTGTCCATAATGTCTGTCCCCAGTTCAAAAACGCCTCCAGGATTGTAACGACAAGAGATAATTTCTGGAATGCCTGCTGCACGCTCTAGATGTTCAATATCTTCAAAGGCATCCAAATTAATGGTCGCACCCAATTCACGCGCATAGGCATATTCCTTATCTGGCGTATTGTTTGAAGAGAACATGATCTCATAACCTGGAAAATCCAGTTTATGGCTCATCAAAAGCTCCACATAACTAGAGCAGTCCACTCCACAACCTTCCTCTTGAAGAATTTTTAAAATAGCTGGAGTTGGAGTAGCCTTAACTGCAAAATATTCCTTAAAGCCCTTGTTCCACGAAAAGGCTTTGTTGACGGCTCTTGCCTTTTCACGAATTCCCTTCTCATCATACAAGTGAAAGGGAGTGGGGAACTCGACAACAATCTTTTCTAAGTCTTCTTTATTGATAAATGGTGTTTTCATAAGTTTCCTTCTATTCTATTTGCAAAGAAAGGCTGGGACAATCGTTCCAACCTCTAGTTATATTTCTTATTTATCTTCGTCAAAGATATTACCAACCTCAACATCGATGGCTTGATTCTTGACATCAATATTGGTTACCTTCAAGAGTGACTTGTAGTCAAACTGCTTTTCACGTTCTTCTTGGGCATTATCCGCAAAGACGGCTACACCTGCTAATTCTGAATCGAACTCACGCAAGAGACTGATCATCCCGTTGACAGTTCCGCCGCCTTTCAAGAAGTCATCCACAATCAAGACACGGCTTCCTGCCTTGAGACTACGTTTTGAAAGGAACATTTTCTCAATGCGGTCACCACTTGAACCGGATACATAGTTGACGCTGACAGTTGAACCTTCGGTAATTTTCAAGTCACGGCGCACAATAACAAAGGGAACATTGAGGACATTGGCAACTGCATTTGCAAGTGGAACACCTTTAGTCGCTACAGTCATAACGGCATCAATTTTTTGGTCCATAAAGCTTTTGGCAATAATGCGACCAATATTTTTCAAGATAGCTGGGGTGCTAAGCAAATCAGACAAATAGATATAACCACCTGGCAAGATACGGTCACTTTCTGACAACTTGGCACGCAAGTCCTCAACCATTTCCTTGGCATCATGGCTTGAGATTGATGGTGTGAAAATAACACCACCACCAGCACCAGTTACTGTCTGGATATGACCGATTTCGATTTCCTCAAAGGCTCGTTTGATAATCACGATATCTTCTGAGATGGATGATTTAGCAGATTCATACTTTTCAGCAAAAGTATTGAGACTAGTTAGTTTATAAGGATTATTAATCAAATAGTTGGAAATGACAACCATCCGATCACTTCTTCTTAATTTCATTTCTATTTCCTATTCCATTTTTATTCAAAAAATCAAAAAGCAAACTAGAAAGCTGGTCGCTGACGATTCAAAACACTGTTTTGAGGTTGTCGATAGAACTGACAAAGTCTGTAATATAACTACATATATACATACGACAAGGCGATGTTACCCTAGTTTGAAGAGATTTTCGAAGAGTATTCATTTTTGTCTTTTACTTATTATACCATATTCACATAAAAAAACGAACATTCTTGTCCTAAAAAATGCTCATTTTTCTTAAATTATTAATCTAAATCTGGTTTATAGAAGGAACGATTGTCCATAGCGAAGATTTTATTGGTCATCTCTCCCTTATCCACCAAAGCCAGAGCTGTTGACATCATCATCATGCTTGCATCCAGATTATCAATCATATGGATAATCTCTGCTTCCATAATGCGTGGACGGACTGGACTTCCATACTCAAGTAAGCCGTGGTGACTAAGGATGACGTGACGAAGCAGAACGACTTCTTCCTTGGTATCATCAATACCGAGTTCCATAACTGTCTTGGTAATTTCGCTATCAATTAGAGCGATATGTCCAAGAAGATTACCTCGTACTGTATACTCAGTCTGGTCTGGTCCCGTCAACTCGATAACTTTAGCCAAGTCATGCAGCATAATCCCCGCATAGAGCAGACTCTTATTGAGCTGAGGATAGATCTCGCTAATGGCATCGGCCAAGCGCACCATGGTCGCCGTATGATAGGCCAAGCCCGTTTCAAAGGCATGATGGTTGGTCTTGGCAGCTGGATAAGAGTAGAATTCCTTATCATACTTGGTGTAGAGATTTCGGACAATTCGTTGCCAGACAGGATTTTCAATTTTGAAAATCATTTGCGACATGTAGTCACGGATTTCCTTGACATCAACTGGTGACTTGACCTTGAAATCAGCTGGATCATTGGGTTCACCAGGTTGAGGCAGGCGGAGAGTAATTTGATTGACTTGAGGGGTGTTGTTATAAACTTCTCGGCGCCCTTTCATGTGGACAACCTTACCTGCGGTAAAGGCCTCAATGTTATGAGGTTGGGCATCCCATAGCTTCCCATCAATCTCGCCACTATCATCTTGGAAGGTAAAGGCTAGGTAGTTTTTCCCAGCTCGAGTTTGCCTCAGGTCAGCTGATTTGATTAGGTAAAAGCCTTCAAACAGCTCATCTTTTTTCATGTGACTAATCTTCATATTCTTCCTCATTTTCTTGGAAATGGAGTAGATCAAGCGCAGGCTCACCTTCTGACAACTCAATGTGACGGAGCGTCCGCTCGATAGCTGTAGTGCGACGGTTTAATAGTTCATCAATATTGCCAGAGGCATGTTGGAGGTGTTTCTGTGCCTTGACCAGAATGCCACCAAACTTGCCAAACTCGGTCTTAACGCTAGCAAGGGTCTTACTGATATGGTCGGCACTCTTTTGGATATTGAGAGTTTTGAAGCCAACTGATAGGGAATTGAGGAGAGCTGATAGGGTACTTGGACCTGCGACAATAATCTGCTCCTCCCGTCTCAAGTCATCAAAGAAGACCGGATTGCGAACAATCTCTGAATAAAGACCTTCTGTCGGAACAAACAAAACTCCAAAATTGGTCGTCCGAGGCGGTGCTATGTACTTGTTCCTGATATCCTTGGCAAAGCGCTTGACGCTTGCTAGGAGCGACTTGCGACAGCGTTCAATCTCATCCTTATCACCTGCTTCATAGGCTTCTTCTAAGCGATAATAATCTGCCAGTGGAAACTTGGAGTCAATCGGTAAGTAGACATATTCCTGGTCACCCTGTCCAGGCAACTTAATGGCATACTCCACTCGTTCACTAGAGTTTTCAACCGTTGCGTATTCTCGTTCATACTGGGCAGGAGTCATGATATCTTCGATGATTTGCCCCAGTTGCAATTCACCCAGAATACCTCGCGTTTTGGTTCCAGAGAGAACCTTGTTGAGGGCTCCGACATCGCGGGCAACTGTCTGCATTTCTCCAAGGCCACGATTGACAGACTCTAGTTGCTTGGAAACTGTCTCAAAGGAGGCCTGCAAGCGTGTCTGCAAGGTCTTTTCTAACTTTTCCTCGACTGTCTGGCGCATTTGTTCCAAACGTTGCTCATTGGATTCCTGTAAGGCTTGGAGACGTTGGTCAGTCTTATCCCTGGTTTGGAGGAGATTCTCAGTCATTTCTTGACGGACTTGCGTCAGACCTTGGTGCAACTCGATTCGAACTTCTTGCAAACGGTCGCTGACAGCTACTTCCAAGTCTTTTTGATCTAACTGACTGGCTTGTCTGGCTTGTTCAAAACGGTAATCCAACTGGTCTGACAAGTGATCTGCCTGATCCTCCAAGCTCTTGCTGAGATGTTTTTCCTGCTTATCCTGCCTCTGCCAAATCAGAAAGAGTCCAGCTAGGTTGACAATCAATAATAGAACAAGTAAACTTTCCATCTTACCTCCTGTCCTTACTATGTAGTACGACCACATAGCCATCTGGGCAAGTCACCGAAACTTCCCTATCTATATATTCGTTAGAAGCGTACACTTTTTTAAAGAAAAAATTTTCCTCTGTCAACTCATACTTGGCTCCAAGAATGGTCAGCTGGCTATCCCGAACTGGCATAAAGGCTAGATAGTCGTAGTCTGAACGGGGATGTAGCTGACTAGTTCCTTCTGGACAATAGGCAATCAAGTTTTGCCCATCCTCAATCGCTATCTGACGCATATAGGGCGCCAACTTGGGATTGCTGGGCAGAAAGACATTAGCCAACATGTGATCAATACGACCACCCAAAGCACCAAAAATAGTAACTTGAGCCTGAGGATTGTTCTCAAAAATAGTCAAGAGAGCCAATTCCAGATCTGTATCATCCTTTTCTGGTCGGGCTTGGACAAAATGCTGGGCACGTTTTTGAATCACCTGTCGCTCTTCTTCGGTCACAGAATCAAAATCTCCAACCGCTAGAGCAAGAGGTAGATTTTCTTCCAAGACCCAGAGCGATCCTCGATCCACACCGACAAAACTATCAAAGTCCGTCCGATAATGACCACGGTCTCCGCCTGCAAAAACGGCAACCCTAGTCCAGTTGTTTTCTGAGAGTTTGTACTCGCTCATTGACATCTCCCTTAAAGACATAGGAACCTGCTACAAAAACGGTCGCACCAGCTTCTTTGGCTTGAGCAATAGTTTGGCCATCAATCCCGCCATCGACTTCGATTTCAAAGTTCAAGCCTTTTTCATCACGTAGAGCAATCAACTCACGGACCTTATCCATGGTTTCAGGCAGAAAAGCTTGCCCACCAAAGCCAGGGTTAACCGTCATGACTAAGACTTGGTCAACTAGGTGAAGCACGTGCTTAATCGCTTCAACAGGCGTACCAGGGTTAATGACAACCGAAGGTTTAACACCGAGTGAACGAATTTTTTGGAGGGCACCATGAATATGAGGTGTTGCTTCCACATGGATACTGATGATATCCGCACCTGCACGCGCAAAGTCTTCTAAATGATGCTCAGGGTTTGACACCATCAAGTGGCAATCAAAGACCATCTTGCTATGAGGTCGAAGAGCTTCGACCACACCTGCACCAAAACTGATTTGTGGCACAAAGTGCCCATCCATGATATCGATATGGGCATATTCTGCCCCAGTTGCTTCTAGGCGTTTGATTTCACGTTCAAAGTTGGCATAATCTGCTGCCAGAATTGACGGAGCAATCTTGTATTGAGACATAGGTTTCTCCTTATTTTGGAATTTTTTTGCTGACTTTTTTATAGGTTTCTCTGCGATTTTCAATCTCACTGAGGAATTGCAGGTAGTTGTCAAAACGGAAGGTGGCAATAATTCCTTCTTCTACAGCTGGCTTAACCGCACAAGACGGCTCATGGGTATGGGTACAAGTACGGAACTTACAATCTCGGCTAACACTAGCAATCTCTGGAAATGCCTGATTGAGGTCTTCAGCCGTTGATACTTCATAATCCAGTGATGAAAAGCCTGGTGTGTCTGCGATTTTACCCCCATTGAGGTTGTAAAAACTAACAGCTCGAGTGGTATGGCGACCGCGACCCAGACTGTCTGAGATTTCTCCTGTTTCAAGATTGAGATCAGGTGCGATTTTATTGAGAAGAGTTGATTTCCCAACACCTGTCTGCCCCATGAAAACTGTAACCTTGCCAGTTAACAAAGGAAGGAGTTTCTCTTTACTGGTTACAAAATCGTAGCCGATATCACCATAAGTCTGTTGATAAAAATCCAGTTCCCCTCTATCTTCCAGTAGGTCCATCTTGGAAATATAGACGATGGGATGGATGCCTTTGTGTTCCAAAAGAACTAAGAAGCGATCCAGTAAATTGCTGTTGAAGTCCGGTTCCTTGACGGACATGATCACCACAGCTTGGTCAATATTGACAATAGGCGGACGGACCAGACTGTTTTTCCGTTCGTGAATCTTGAGAATATAGCCTTCTGAATTTTCTTCGGCAGAAAAGTCGACCCAGTCCCCAACGTAAGGGGTATGACCTTTTTTACGGAAATTTCCACGCGCTCGTGTTTGATAGACTTTGCCCTCACTCTCTACATAGTAGAACCCAGCCAAGGCTTTAATGATTTGTCCCTGCATCTTAGAGTCCTTGCCCTTTAAGTGCATCTGCTAGGCTGGCAAATTCTGCCAAGCTGAGAGCTTCCCCACGCACACTTGGTGACAAACCTGCTTGGTCCAAGGCCTTGGTCAGCTTGTCCTTGACTTCTTCGGTCTTACCAAAGTAACCTGTCAGGTTATTCCATAAGGTCTTGCGACGATGAGTGAAACTTGCCTTGGAAACCTTAAAGAATAAGTTCTCATCTTCTACTGCTACAGCTGGCTCTGGACGACGCACCATTTTCAAAATGGCTGAGTCCACATTTGGCGCTGGCACAAAGACCGTACGAGGTACGATAAAGGCAACCTTTGCCGTCATGTAGTACTGAACCGCAATCGACAAGCTACCATAAGCCTTGGTATTCGGTTGAGCGGAAATGCGGTCAGCTACCTCTTTTTGCATCATGACCACAAACTCACTAAAAGGAATGCCACTTTCGATCAAGTGCATGAGAATAGGCGTTGTGATGTAGTAAGGCAAATTAGCCACTACCTTGATTGGCAGGTCAGGATTTTTGAAATTCTGGATATGTTGCGCCAAGTCAACCTTGAGAATGTCCTCGTTGACCACGGTCACATTATCAAAATCACGCAAGGTATCTGCCAAAATCGGCACCAAACGGTGGTCAATCTCAAAGGCCATGACCTCTGCTGCACGCTCAGCCAGAAACTCCGTCAAGGCACCAATCCCTGGCCCGATTTCGATGACATTAACCTGGTCATCAATTTCAGCCGTATCCACGATTTTTTGAAGAATATTGGTATCCGTCAAGAAATTTTGCCCGAAGGACTTTTTAAAGGTAAAACCGTGACGCTCCAGCACTGCCTTGGTCACGCTATAATCTGCAATTCTCATCTATTCTCTTTTCTATTATCTGTTACTACTATTGTAACACATTCCCCTTACATTTGGGGTCTGCTTAACTATTCTCATAAGATTTCATAGCTTCTTCCACTTCTGCTAAAGTAACCCCAAACAACTCCAACCGCTTGAGCAGCTGTTTTCCATTGGAATAGCCAATTCGGAGAGCCTCTCCTAGATATTCTCGTCGCTTACGGCTATCTGCCCCTGCTAGAAAACCAAGGCGAATCAAGTCTCTACGACTGATGTCAAACTGACTCTCATGTTCAAATTGTTCTGTCACCTGAGCTAGAGCTGTTTTCAAATCTTCATAACTGGCATGCTCTATTCCTAGGGAACGTCCCTTGGTCTTGGACTTGGGAACAGCTTCATCTCGTTTGAGGAAGGCATGCTGAACTGTTGGAATGGCCGTCATAATCATGCGACGAATCCGCTCCCCATTAAAATCTGGGTCTGTAAAGACAATGATTCCATGACGTTGGTGCAGGCGCTGAATCCGCTCTATATCCCGGTCATTGATGGCAGAACCTCGTGTCTCATAGGTCTCTACATCGAAGTAACGTTTGATATTGGCCGTATCATCACGACCTTCAACCACGATGACTTGGGAAATTTTTTCTTTCATTACTTGCTGTCCAATCCAAAAATTCGCTCTGCATTTGCAGTCGTTGCCTCTGCCAGCTCTTCTGCCGTCATCCCACGCAAGGGAGCAATAAAGTCCACCACATAGCGAGTATAGGCTGTTTTATTTTCACGACCACGCTTGGGTACAGGTGCTAAGTAGGGCGCATCCGTTTCCACTAAAATCTTGTCCAAAGGAAGTTCTCTAGCAACTTCTTGGATATCGGTTGCCTTCTTAAAAGTCACCACTCCTGAAAAGGAAATGGTCATGCCAAGCTCGACAAACTTCTCTGCCCATTCAAGAGTTCCTGAGAAAGAATGCATAATACCACCACGAGGACCAACTCCCTCACTTTTGATAATCTCATAGGTATCTTCCAGCGCATCACGGGTATGGACAACAAAAGGCAAATCCAAGTCCTTAGATAGCTGAATCTGACGGCGAAAAACCTGCTCCTGCACCTCTTTGGGCGCTGTCATCCAATGATAATCCAAACCAATCTCACCTAAAGCAACAACCTTGGGATGCTTGAGCTTATCAAGTAAGTAATCTTCAATCTCCTCTGTGTAAGTCCCTGCCTCTGTCGGATGCCAACCAATAGTCGCGTAAAGTTGGTCATACTCATCTACCAACTCCAAGGCACGCTCTATCGTCGGTTGATCAAAACCCACAATATTCATCTGTGTCACACCCATCTCAGTGGCCAAGGCAATTTCTTCTGCCTCACGTCCAGCAAATTCTTCTACATTCAAGTGTGTATGTGTATCAAAAATCATCTCTTCTAACCTCGTTTTCTATCTTCTATTATACCAAAAAAACTGACCTCTCTCCTCATCTGAAAAAAATATTCTAAAACCCATTATCATCTCTTGACGCTCTTTTTCCAAAGCAGTATAATAGCACTTATTGAAATTTTCAGAAAAGGAAAATACCATGTTTACAAAGTTAAAACAGACCTTTATAGGCCGTCCTCTTAAGTCCTTAACCGAAGGCGAGGGAGGTCTGCTGGGAAAAATGCAGGCACTGGCCATGTTGTCAAGCGACGCTCTGTCCTCCATTGCCTATGGGCCTGAGCAAGTAGTCCTCGTCTTGGCTAGTCTCTCTCCTCTTGCTATATGGTGGAGTCTTCCTATCGGCCTTTTTGTCCTCCTACTTCTGGCCAGCCTGACCGTTTCCTACCGTCAAATCATCCATGCCTATCCTCAAGGAGGAGGGGCCTATATGGTTACTCGAGAAAATCTATCTCCCGAGCTAGGCTTGATCGCTGGAGGTAGTCTGCTGGTTGACTACATGCTGACTGTGGCGGTATCGGTATCATCTGGAGCTGATGCTATCACAGCAGCCCTCCCTGTCCTCCACCCTTACAACCTTCACATCTCCATTTTTCTAGTTTGCTTGCTTATGCTCTTGAATTTACGGGGGTTGAAAGAATCTGCCAGTTCACTGATGATTCCTGTCTATCTCTTTATCATCAGTACTGTCTTTCTCTTACTCTATGGAATCTTTCAACTAATGACAGGCTCTCTCAGCTATCAGGCAACTTCTCCTATCGGGCATGCTGTACCGAGTCTGTCTATCGTTCTCATTCTAAGAGCCTTTACCAGTGGTTCTGCCTCTCTGACAGGGGTTGAAGCTATTTCAAATGCCGTTCCCTTTTTCAAGTCTCCAAAAGAAAAGAATGCCGCTCAAACCTTGACCATTATGTCACTGATTTTAGGTTTTCTTTTTGCTGGTATCACCTTCCTAAACTACTGGATGGGGATCATGCCTCAACACGGAGAAACTATTCTTTCACAGATGGCTCAAGGCATCCTTGGTAATTCCTTCTTGGGTCACCTTGGCTATTATATCTTCCAATTCTCCACAGCCTTGATTTTGGCCGTAGCTGCAAATACTGGCTTTTCGGCCTTCCCTATGCTGGCTTACAATATGGCTAAAAACAAGTACATGCCCCATCTCTTTATGGAAAAAGGAGACCGGCTAGGCTACTCCAATGGAATTTTAACTCTGGCTTTTGGGGCTATGATTCTTCTTCTCATTTTTAATGGCAATACCGAACGTTTGATTCCTCTTTATACTATCGGGGTCTTCGTTCCCTTCGCCCTATCTCAGACTGGGATGATTCGTCATTGGAAAAAGGAAAAAGGGACCAACTTCTTAAAACCTGCTCTTGCTAATATCCTTGGGGCAATCATTTGCTACGCTATCGTGTTGATCCTGCTCTTTTTCCGTCTCAGTGATATCTGGCCTTTCTTCCCAATTATTCTCGTACTCACCCTACTCTTCTTGGCCATTCACAGTCATTACCAAAAAGTGGCTCAACAACTGCGACTCTATGAAGGCATCGAAAAACGTACCTACGATGGCAATCTTGTCCTCGTCCTCGTAGGAAATGTTACCCGCGTCAGCGTCGGAGCCATCAACTACGCTCAAAGTATCGGTGACGAAGTCTTAGCCATGCATATTTCTACCAAGGAAACAGCAGAAAAAGATCAAGAAATTCTCCAAGAATTTGCCGATTACTTCCCAACCATTACTCTGAAAAATATCAAGACCAGCTACCGCGATATCATCACCCCTACTGTCAAGTATGTCAAACGGATCTCTGAGGATGCCCAGAAAAAGAACTATACAGTCACTGTCCTAGTACCCCAGTTTATCCCTAATAAACCTTGGCAAAATATCCTACACAATCAAATGAGCCTCAAACTCAAATATGCCCTCCGTTGGCACCAAGACGTCGTTGTCGCTAGCTACTCTTATCACTTAAAAGAATAAAGAAAAGACCCTACCAGAACCAAAAGCGTCTGGTAAGGCCTTTTTCTGAAACCAGTCACTATGCTTATACTCAATGAAAATCAAAGAGCAAACTAGGAAGCTAGCCGCAGGCTGCTCAAAGCACTGCTTTGAGGTCGTAGATGAAACTGACGAAGTCAGCTCAAAACACTGTTTTGAGGTTGCAGATGAAACTGACGAAGTCAGTCACATATATACGGTAAGGCAACGCTGACGTGGTTTGAATTTGAGTTTCGAAGAGTATTAACTAAAAAGCATGACTAGGAATATCATTGAATGTGGTTAGCTAAATCTTCCTGAGCTTTTTTATTTGACTCAGCTTTTTCTTTTAGCCATTTGTCATAGAGTTCCTGGTACTGTTTCGCAGTTACCGGCTCTTTTTGTAGTTCAACATATTTGTAGTTATCAGCATCTCCCTTATGACCAACGAAAGAGAAAGCTCCTGTAAACGGTACAGTCTTACGGAAGATTGGGTTGGCTCCGCCACTTTGAACTGGTAGGAAGAGGGCGCTGTCAGTCAACCAAGCTTGGACTTCAGCAAATTTTTCATAACGAGCCTGAGTATTTTCAACTTCGCTATCTGCTTCATCTAGTAACTTTTTGTAAGCAGAAAGTCCAATTTTTTCTTTTACTTCATTATCTTTTCCAGCAGTCAAACCAATATTGTTAAGCTGAGAACCTGACTCTGGATCCAAGAGATCAAGATAAGTTTTCGGATCTGAGTAATCTCCGCTCCAACCTGAAATATCAATGTCATAGTCCTTTTGTTCAGCTGTATCTGCAAAGAACGTAGCTTGATCCTTCTCGTCTGGAGAAAGTTGAATCACGTCAATCACAACGTTGTCCGCCCCAAGGGTTTCTTCCACTGTCTGCTTAAAGGAACTTGCTTGTTGCACATCTAACTTGGCCGTCTGGTCAACCGGCATATCCAAATGAATTGGGAAGGTCACGCCTTCTGCTTGCAAGGTTTCTTTAGCTTTAGCAAATGCTGCCTTGGCTTTTTCAGGATTCAAAAAGGCAGGTTGCGCATCATTCAAATTGATATTCGACCACTCTGTACCATAGTTAATAATCTTTTCATTGACAACATCTCCAAAGTTTTTACCACCGATTTGGACAAAATCACTTGGGATAAGCGTGTTACGCAAGATACGGTCTGCTCCATCTTCACCATTTGTCTGCGCTGCATAAGCATGACGGTCAAAGGCAAAGTTGACAGCCTGACGGAAATCCTTATTTTGCATGGCCGCAAGTGAATCTGTCTTTTCCTTATCAGACTGTTTCATGGTCTGCTTGTAGCTTTGACGATTAACGTTAAAAAGATAGTAGAAAGTAACTGAGTTTTGTGGTGTATAGGTAATCTTGTCCTCGTTTCCCTTCTTGAGTTCAGCAAAGACTGAACTTGTCGGGAAGATACGACCGTCCGAGTAGTTCCCTTCCAAAAATCCTCTCGCTAAACTATCTTGATCAGAACCGTCAAAGAAAGAGAGTTTCACTTTCTCAATTTTCACATTGTCCTTATCCCAGTAATTAGGATTTTTATCAAATTCAATCAAAGATTTTGATGAGAAAGATTTAAACAAGTAAGGACCATTTGACAAGATACTGGATGGTGTCACACTTCCAAAGTCATCTCCCTTAGATTTCAAAAAAGCTTCATTTACAGGACTCAAAATGCCCCCAGTAGTCTTAGAATTCCAGTAAGATTCCGGCTTATTCAAAGTATATTGAAGAGTATAGTCATCCACTGCCTTAACTCCAACAGTTTCAAAGTCAGATGTTTCCCCCTCAACGTAGTCTGCGAGGCCCTTGATAGAGTCTTGAACCAAGTACAAGTTTTCAGCCTTTTTATCAGCTGCATACTTGAGACCTGTCACAAAGTCATGAGCCGTTACATCCGCATACTCTTCGCCCTCTGAAGTGTACCATTTCGCCCCCTGACGGATTTTATAAGTGTAGGTCAAACCATCTTTTGACACCGTCCATGACTCAGCCATAGATGGAATGAGATTACCATACTTATCATTTTCTAACAAGCCATCAATCAGGTTAGTCGTGATACTAGAAGTGGAACCACGTGTTGACGTAATGTAGTCCAAGGTATCAGGATTACTAGTAAATACATAAGAGTAGGTTTTCTCAGCATTACTTGATTGGGAAGACCCACATGCCGCTAGAGCTAGACCTGCTGTCAAAGCCATAGCTCCAAAAAGCATAACTTTTGATTTCTTCATGATTATTCTCCATTTTTTACAGTATGTGAAATATTATACACCATTTGAGGAAAAATATAAAGTCTTTTGAACTTTTTTACAAAAATAAAAATCAGTAGACTCGAGTTCCTACTGATTTTTGTTATGGTTCGTTTGGATTATGCAGCCAAAACTTTGCGTCCTTTACGACGACGAGCTGCCAATACGCGACGACCGTTTTTAGTTGACATACGGTTACGGAATCCGTGTTTGCGCGCACGACGAAGTTTACTTGGTTGATAAGTACGTTTCACGATGAATACCTCCTCATAGATTTTGTATTCGTTTAGCCGGCTATAAAGTGATCAGTTACTAAACATACTTTACTATTCTATCTGATTCTTTCACTTTTGTCAATAGCTCAAGGCAAATGTTTCCAGCTTTTTGGCGCTTTTTCGAATGTAAGCCCTATCTACGATACTGTTTCAAGAAACGAGTCATCTTTTCTTGGATTTGGGCTAGTTCATCAACACGAGGAAGGTAAACGATACGGAAGTGGTCTGGTTCCTGCCAGTTAAAGCCTCGACCATGAACCAAGAGAACCTTTTCCTGCTTCAAGAAATCAAGGACAAACTGTTCATCATCATCGATACGGTACATATTGCGGTCGATTTTAGGGAAGATATAGAGTCCAGCCTTAGGTTTAACCGCAGACAAACCTGGAATATCTTGAATGGCATTATAAATGAAATTTCTTTGCTCGTAAATTCGTCCACCAGGAAGGAGCAATTCATCGACTGATTGGTGACCACCCAAGGAAGTTTGTACGACTTGCTGGGCCAAAACGTTAGAGCAAAGGCGCATATTGGATAGCATATTGAGCCCTTCGATATAGCCTTTAACGTGTGTCTTAGGTCCAGACAAGACCATCCAACCTACACGGAAACCAGCGATACGGTGAGATTTTGATAGACCGTTCATGCTGACACAGAAAACATCTGGTGCCAAGCTCGCCACAGGCGTATGCACATGTCCATCCATTACCATGCGGTCGTAAATTTCATCCGCAAAAATAATCAAATCGTTTTGACGGGCAATCTCAATAATCTCCAACAAGAGTTCCTTAGGATAAAGGGCTCCAGTTGGGTTGTTTGGATTGATAAGGACGATTGCCTTGGTATTGGAAGTGATTTTTGACTTGATATCGTCAATATCTGGGTACCATTCTGCTGCTTCATCACAGACATAGTGAACGGCATTTCCCCCAGCTAGGCTGACAGCTGCTGTCCAGAGAGGATAGTCTGGCATTGGCACCAAGACCTCATCCCCGTTGTCCAAAAGCCCCTGCATGGACATGACAATCAGCTCACTGACACCATTTCCAAGGTAGATGTCATCAATATCTACATTTGGGAATTTCTTCAATTGGCAATACTGCATGATGGCCTTACGGGCTGAGAAAATCCCTTTGGAGTCAGAGTAACCTTCACTATCACGCGCATTCATAATCAAGTCATGAATGACTTCGTCTGGTGCTGTAAAACCAAATTCTGCTGGATTTCCTGTATTCAGACGTAAAATCTTTTCTCCATTCGCTCGCATCCGCATGGCTTCTTCCAAAACAGGACCACGGATATCATAAGCAACATGCTCTAACTTACTAGACTTGTTATATTCTTTCATCTTGTTTCCTCAATTCATCAGGATAGTAACATTATACCACTAGAAAGAAAATGCGACAAGTTTGCTGAAATGTGTTACTAAAATCCTACAGAAGAAAAACCTCACTAAAAGCGAGGTCAAACAGGGAAGATAGCAGGTATTTTGCCAAAAAAACATTACATACCAAAAGATAAACCTAGAAAAAGCAAGGCTAAAAAGGAGTCATAAAGAAGATTGAACATGAGAAAAAGTCCCCATATCATCAAGTAATCCCAACGCCCACTTCGTTTTGCAACTAGGAATAAGATTAGATGGTAGAGTACATGAAAGACTAAAAATCCGATAAAACCTGGATAAAGAAACGGTACCAGACTCTCTAATTGCCAGATCATGATAACTTCTAGCAAGACTGAAACTAGGATGATTCCATAATAAAGGAAATTTGAATTTTTTGTTTCTTGAAAAGAGTTTTTCATCATTCTCCCTCCCTTCACTTCTTTCCTGCTATCCTTTCTTTTATTTTATCATATATTTATATAGATTTTAAGCGCTAACATTCTTTTGAAAAATACTTTTTTTGCTTTACTTCTGTATTGAAAAGGTTTACAATTATAGTAAGAAAATTTCAGGAGGTTTCATTATGGCACAACGTTACCAAAATATTATGGTCGCAATCGATGGTTCTAAAGAAGCGGACTTGGCTTTTGTCAAGGGAGTTCATTCTGCTCTACGAAACGACGCTAAACTCACCATCGCACATGTCATTGACACACGCGCTCTCCAAAGCGTATCCACCTTTGATGCTGAAGTTTACGAAGAACTCCAAGTCGACGCTGAAAGTCTGATGAAAGAGTACGAAAAACGTGCTAAAGATGCTGGGGTGGCAGATGTTCATATCGTCATTGAAATGGGAAATCCAAAGACCCTACTGGCACGTACTATTCCAGATGCAGAAGAAGTTGATCTCATTCTCGTTGGTGCAACTGGTCTCAACGCCTTTGAACGCCTCTTGGTTGGTTCTTCATCTGAATACATTCTCCGCCATGCTAAGGTTGATTTGCTGGTTGTGAGAGAACAAGAAAAAACCTTATAATCACAAAGAAAAGGAGCTCAGCGCTCCTTTTTGTTTACTATTTATACTCTTCAAACCACGTCAACGTCCATCTACAACCTCAAAACAGTGTTTTGAGCAGCCTGCGGCTAGTTTCCTAGTTTGCTCTTTGATTTTCATTGAGTATTATTTCTCTCTTTATGGCGTTCATAAGCCTTGAGTTGGCGCTGCAGTTCCTTTTTAATAGCAGGTTCTGGAGCATATTTTTCTTCCCAATCATCTGGCTTTAAGATTTTGTGGGTCACTGGATCAAAATGAGCCTTGCCATCTGGGAAAATTTTCCCCATATTGGCCTGATGGACAATGTCAAAAATACGTTCTGGGTCCACCCCCATCAAGACAAAACTACCGTAGGTAAAGTAAAGCGTGTCAATCAAGGCATCCACTTGCCCTATCAAATCTTGCTGGGCAGGCGTCTTCTTGGCTACTTTATCTGCCGCCTTATCAAGAGCTTGATGAAGTTGCGATAGAGCTTGATCAAAGTCCTCTTCAGAAGGGCTGGCAGCTCTAACAAACTCCACCAATTCTTCTATTTTAAAGCCAGCCCTGTGGGTTGCACCTTCTAAATCCCAAGCTCGAGGTTCTTCTTGGGTTCGTTCATCCATCATATGGTGGAAGGTCTTGACCTTATTGAAATGATAGTCACGGCTGACAAAGACTTTTTCTGAGGCCAGAACACCAAAATGTTCCAGGGCCTTGTGGATTCCGTCTTGCTGATTGCTGGTAGTGATGTGCTTGGCAACTTCCTTGACACTGCTACTACCATTTCCCATAGCGACCGACATACCGACACCCGCCAGCATTTCTAAGTCGTTATCTGAGTCACCAAAGGCCATGACTTGGTTGAGATCAAAACCATATTCTTTCCCGACTCGGCGTATACCTTCCAATTTTGAATTTCCTTGATTGATGACATCCGCAGCAAAAGGATTGCTACGTGTCAATTTCAAGTCTTCAAAATCAGCTGCCGCCTTCTCAGATTCTTCTGGCGTCATCAGCATCAAAACTTGGTAGATAGGCTGATTCATCAGATGAAGCAGGTCTTCTTCCTTTTGGGGAACAACCTTGCTGACCATACGATTAAAGGAATGACTCACTGTTCGAGTTAAAACTGAGGGAACGAAGCGACTGATTCGTTGAGAAAAAGAACCCAGACCAAAGGACATGATTTTAGAACCCAACATGGCATCCTTGGTCCCTAGGGCAATCTCCTTGCCCTCTTTTTTAGCATACGTAATAAGATGGCGCAAATGTAACTTGGAAATTGGGCTCGTGAACAAGACTCTGTCTTTAGTAAAGATATACTGGCCATTGTAGGTTACCGCAAAGTCCAGGTCCAAATCGTCCATCAATTCCTTAACAAAAAAAGGTCCTCGTCCTGTCGCTACACCGACAAGCACCCCTTGTTCTTTGACGATTTTAATCGCGTCCTTAGTGGATTTCAAAACACTCTTGCGATCGTTGACCAAGGTTCCATCGATATCAAAAAAAACAGCTTTGACTTCCATCCTATCCCAATCTCCCCTTTTGTGATACAATGATTATACCACATTTCAGAAAGAGTGAGTAAATCATGCCTAAGAAAATCCTTGTTTTACATACAGGTGGGACTATTTCCATGCAGGCCGATGCTTCTGGCGCTGTTGTGACGAGTTCAGATAATCCCATGAACCATGTGTCCAATCCTCTTGAAGGAATCCAAGTCCACGCCTTGGACTTTTTTAACCTGCCAAGCCCCCATATCAAACCCAATCATATGCTGGCCCTCTACCAAAAAATCAAAGAGGAAGCTGCTAACTACGATGGGGTGGTAATCACACACGGAACCGACACTTTAGAGGAAACAGCTTATTTCCTTGATACCATGGAAGTTCCCCATATGCCTATCGTTCTAACAGGGGCCATGCGCAGCTCCAACGAACTCGGTAGTGACGGTGTTTATAATTATCTGAGTGCTTTACGAGTGGCTAGCGATGACAGGGCTACTGATAAAGGAGTTTTGGTCGTTATGAACGATGAAATCCACGCTGCCAAGTATGTCACCAAAACACATACGACCAACGTCAGCACCTTCCAGACTCCAACACACGGGCCACTTGGTCTGATTATGAAACAGGAAATCCTCTACTTCAAAACAGCTGAACCCCGTGTTCGCTTTGACCTTGATCACATACAAGGTTTAATCCCTATTATCTCGGCTTATGCTGGTATGACAGATGAGCTGATTGATATGCTGGATTTGGAACAATTGGACGGCTTGATTATCCAAGCTTTCGGGGCTGGTAATGTTCCCAAAGAAACGGCTGAAAAGTTAGAAAGCCTTCTGCAAAAAGGAATCCCAGTCGCCCTGGTTTCACGATGCTTTAACGGTATAGCGGAACCTGTTTATGCCTACCAAGGTGGGGGCGTGCAGTTGCAAAAATCTGGTGTCTTCTTTGTTAAAGAACTCAACGCCCAAAAAGCCCGTTTGAAACTCCTCATTGCCCTCAATGCCGGACTAAAAGGACAAGCTTTGAAAGACTATATGGAAGGGTAAGTCTCTTCGAAAATCTCTTCAAACCGCGTCAGCGTCGCCTTACCGTATGTATGGTTACTGACTTCGTCAGTTCTATCTACAACCTTAAAGCTGTACTTTGAGCAACCTGCTGCTAGCTTCCTAATTTGCACTTTGATTTTCATTGAGTATAATTCCCTCCTCTAAAAACAAATCAGGAAATCTGCACGATTCCCTGATTTTTTCTATTTACGTTTTCGTGTTGAGCGACGTTCTGTCAAACCATGAGGTAAGAGAACTTCACGTTCTTCCAACTCTTCCTTGTGCATAATCTTAGTCAACATACGCATGCTAATGGCACCAAGGTCATAAAGAGGTTGGGCAATAGTTGTTAAGTTTGGACGGGTAAAGCGTGAGATTTGTGAATCATCACTAGTAATGATTTCAAACTCTTCTGGCACAGACACATCCTTATCAGCAAGGCCGTTCAAGACACCTGCTGCCAACTCATCACCTGTTACAACTGCTGCAGTTGCGTTTGATGAAATCAAGCGTTCTGCCAAGGCATACCCATCTTCATAAGTGTATTTAGACTCAAATACCAATCCTTCGCTATAAGAAATACCTGCTTTTTTCAAGGCTTCCTTGTAGCCAACCAAACGAACCTTACCATTGATGTCATCCACTAGCGGACCACTAACGAAAGCAATGCGCTCATTTTCTTTAGCAAGGTAGGTCACTGCATCAATCGTTGCTTGTTTGTAGTCAATATTGACACTTGGAAGCTGATGTTCTACATCCACAGTTCCTGCAAGAACAACTGGTGTTCGAGAACGAGAAAACTCTGAACGAATTTTTTCAGTCAAGTGGTAGCCCATAAAGATGATACCATCCACTTGCTTAGAAAATAGTGTATTGACAACTGAAACTTCCTTGTCATCGTCCTCATCACTATTAGCAAGGACAATATTGTACTTGTACATTTCAGCGATATCGTCAATTCCTTTAGCAAGCGTTGAGAAATAGCCATTGGTAATATTTGGGATCACCACACCGACAGTGGTTGTCTTTTTACTTGCAAGACCACGCGCCACAGCATTTGGACGGTAATCCAAACGATCAATCACC
Source organism: Streptococcus sp. Marseille-Q7156 (assembly GCF_965119495.1). The sequence continues at coordinate 129,776 of NZ_CBCPLU010000002.1, forward strand.
TCAAGCACTTTTTTACGAGTATTCTCTTTTACATTCTTATTGCCATTGACTACACGGCTAACCGTCGCCATTGAAACTCCTGCTTCACGGGCGACATCATAAATCGTTACTGTATCGTCTGTATTCATTCCATTTCCTTTCTATATCATACCTCACGAGACTCCAAAAAAGAGACGGTATGAAAATTTCGTTTTCATGATTCCACTTATTCCATTTTATCACTATTTGTAAACACTTTCAAGTATTTTTTGAAGATTGTTTGAAAAAAATTTCATAGAAAGCTATGTTTATGAAGAAAAAATCACCTTTTCTTGATTTTTAATCCTATTTGCTGTATGATAAGGGGAAAGAAAGGGGGCAGAGATATGGCTTTTACCAATACCCACATGCGGTCGGCTAGTTTTGGCATTGTTACCAGCTTGCCTGATGACGTTATTGACTCTTTTTGGTATATCATCGACCATTTCTTAAAAAATGTCTTTGAATTGGAAGAAGAACTTGAGTTTCAATTGCTCAATAACCAAGGAAAAATTACCTTCCACTTTTCAAGTCAACACCTCCCTACAGCCATTGATTTTGACTTTAACCATCCTTTCGACCCTCTTTATCCCCCGAGAGTACTGGTTTTAGATATGGACGGTAGAGAAACTATCCTCCTCCCAGAAGAAAATGACCTATTTTAAAAAGCTCTAACCTTCAGTTACAAACGACTGAAAACTAGAGCTTTTTCTATTTTTTCAAAGCATTATACAAGTTGCGGATCGGTTGCTTTAATGTAGGATGGATAAAATGAGGCGCAATTTCCTGTAAGGGCTCAAGGACAAAAAGGCGTTCCGCTATGTAAGGATGAGGCAAGATAAGGTCATCTGTATAAAGGACCTGGTCCTCCACAAAGAGCAAGTCCAAATCAATCAAACGAGGCCCCCAATGTACTTCTCTCACCCGTCCCATCTCTGACTCAATGGCTAACAAGGTCTCTAATAGAACTGGGGCCGGCAACCAGGTTTCAACCTCAACCACTTGATTAGCAAAGCTATCTTGCTCCACACCACCCCAAGGCTCCGTCGTCAAGACACTGGACTCTTTGAGAATATGGATACCTCGAGCTCGTATTTTCTCAATGGCCTGTTTCAAGTTTGCTTGTTTATCTCCCATATTGCTTCCTAGGGCGATAAAGGCTCGTTGCTTGCGACGATGAATGGTCACTGAGCAAGTTTCTAGTGGCAAATGAACCGGCGCCCAAGGCTTTTTCAGTTCCAGCTTAATTTCTTGAACAAGAGGATAGGTCTCAAAGGTACGTTCTACCAGTTTGTAGGCTACCGTTTCAATCAAGTCCTCAGTTGTTTCCTGAAACCAAGCCGTCCACTGCTGGCACAGTTCTCCGTAATGGACAGAGGCTGTTAAATCCAAGTCTGTAGCCGCCTTGGTCATATCATAGGATAGGATGGCTGAAACGACAAACTTCTGCCCCAATTCTTTCTCACTAGGAAAAAGACCATGATAAGCAAAAATTTCCAAATCCTTAATCTGCAGTTGATCCATAATGATTCCTTTCTAGAAAAATCCGCCCAAAGCGGATTCTTTTTATACTCAATGAAAATCAAAGTGCAAACTAGGAAGCTAGCCGCAGGCTGCTCAAAACACTGTTTTGAGGTTGCAGATGGAAGCTGACGTGGTTTGAATTTGATTTTCGAAAAGTATTATAGTCCCATTAAACGATAAGCCTGATCTCGAAGGTCCTTATCTGTTTCAAATAGACCACGAGCTACTGTCGTCAAGGTTGCAGTTCCTGGTTTTCTCACTCCACGCATACTCATACACATATGCTCCGCCTCAATGACAACAAAGGCTCCTTTAGCACCTAGATAGTCCATCAAGGCATCGGCCACTTCGATATTCAAACGTTCTTGAATTTGTGGTTTTTTAGAATAAACTTCAACCGTACGAGCTAGCTTAGACAAGCCTGCCACACGACCATCTGGAATGTAGGCTATGTGCGCTCTCCCATAAAATGGTAGAAAGTGGTGCTCACACATAGTATGGAAAAAGATATCCTTTTCTACTACCATGTTATCGTCAATAATCTCAAAGGATTTTGACAAATGTTCCTCCGCTGTTTGACCAAGACCTGAAAAAATCTCTTGGTACATACGGGCGACACGAGCAGGTGTTTCCTGCAAGCCCTCGCGGTTAGCGTCCTCTCCCACAGCCTCGATAATCATTTTTACAGCTGTTTCAATCTTTTGTGTATCCATTTTCGTTCTTCCTCTCCATCAGATAGGCTCTCACTTGGCTCAAGAAATACAAGGAACCCGTGACAATCCTAACTGTTTGTTTCTCTTCTTTTTTATCTGTCAATTTCTGCTCTAGAAAATCCTGCCAACCTTGGTAGCTGAGATTTCTAGACTTGGCTGCCTCTTTCAGCACGTTTTCATCAGTCGCCCGACTATCGTCAAAATGTGTCAGGGTAAGCTCGGTATCTGGGATTTGCTCCAACAAATCCAACATATCCTCCAAGGCCTTGGTTTTGATGCAAGTAAAGAGGATTTCCTTACGATAATCCGCAAAACGTTCTTGCAAGGTTGCCAATAAAGCCTTGATAGCATGGGGATTGTGGGCTCCATCCAAGATCATCAAGGGATCTCTTGACACGACCTCCAAACGCCCTGGCCAACTTGTTTCTTCCAAGGCTTGAGCAAGCAAGTGATTGCTTGCTAGTTCTCGACCATCTTCTTGACAAAAAGTATCAAGTAAAGCTATGGCCATTCCAGCATTCTCTATCTGGTGTAAACCAAGCAGGCCAGTCTGGAAGCGACCTTGTCTGACAACACTTGTATAGTCAAAGACTTCGCCTGTAACCACACTCTTTTGATGGCTGACCTGATAATCTGTCCCGTAGGCAAATCTCGGCGCATCTTTCCCTTCCGCAATGCGGTCAATCACAGCCAAAGCTTCTGGAGCAATACGCCCTGTCACCAAGGGAATACCTTGTTTGATAATACCAGCTTTCTGCTCTGCTATAGCCTCCAAGGTGTCACCAAGTAGGACCACATGATCCAAGCCAATAGTCGTAATTCCTGTCAAAATGGGCTGACAGACATTGGTACTATCCAAGAGTCCACCCATGCCCACTTCCATGATAGCCACATCTACTTGCTCTGAGGCAAAGTAGTCATAGGCTATAGCTGTGATAATCTCAAACTCGGTTGTGCCCTGTAAATTAGCGACCGCTTCTCCCTCCAGCAAAGACTGATAGTCTGCCATGAGGGCTTCTAGTCTAGCCTCTGGGATAGATTCCCCATTGATGCTAATCTGGTCTGTGTAATGAATGAGATAGGGCGAGCTGAAAACACCAACTCTCAGCCCCATCTTTTCTAGCATATTTTTCAAAAAAGCAATGGTCGATCCCTTGCCATTGGTCCCTCCGACATGGATTACCTTGAGTTTGAGATGGGGATTTCCACGCAACGCCAACAGTTCCACCATTCGTTCCAAGCCAAAATGCGGTTGATCCGTCCGGTAGTTAGCAATCCACTGATTGTTTTCAAATTCTTTCATCTTATTTATATTGTTTTAAATCTAGATTTTCCGCTTCATCAGCCAGACGAATAGCCGAAGCAATTTCAACTGCCATCCTGTGACTAGCCACATCATGCACGCGCACCACTTCCACACCCTGTCTCGCAGCGATACTGGTTACATGAGCCGAAGCCGTATCTCGATTGCGGAAACCAAGTTCTGTCTCAGGATTGACTTCAAAATCATTTTCTTCAAGAATATTGATAACAAACCTCTTGCGCGACACTCCGAGAAAGATTGGATAGCCTTTCTGATGTAGTTTATCCAGGTCCCGTAAAAGAAGCAGATTTTCTTTCTTGGTCAGACCAAAGCCAATTCCTGGATCCAACAGGATATTTTCTGGTGCAATACCAGCTTCCTCTGCTCTCGCTAGTGCTCGTTCAAAGAAAGCCTCCATCAAGTCTTCGATTGGCAATGTTTCAAAGTCAGCTAACTCTTCCTCTGTAAAAGCTTGACCAAAACCAAAATGAGGAAATATGAGCGAGCTAGGATGCTGAGGTCGCGCCATGACTGGATTAAACATAATGACTACTTTCGCTCCAACCTTTGCTACCACATGGGCCATTTTTTCATCACCCATGAGACCAGTGATATCATTGACTAGATTGGCACCAGCAGCCAAAGCAGCTTCTGCTACTTGACTCTTCCAAGTATCAATAGAAATGAGGACATCACTTTCCTTGCGAATCGCTTTGATCACTGGAACAACACGCTGGATTTCCTCTTCTATCTCAACATAGCTACTGCTACTGCCCGGGCGAGTCGATTCTCCGCCGATATCTAGCATACTAGCCCCTTCTGCTATCAATTTACGAGCCTGCTGAAGTGCCTGCTCAAGAGCAAAAAATTGACCACCATCCGAAAAGGAGTCTGGGGTTACATTGATAATTCCGCAAATAGCTGTCTTTGCATGATTGGCTTTACTTGACATATCGGTCACTCCCTCAAGGCTTTTCACCATATTATTTCTCTATTTTACCATAAAAAGAAAAAGATGGACACGATTGCATTCATCTTTTTCCCAGTAGAAACAAGTAAGCAATTGTCAAAAATCTTAAATAGAAATCCCTAATGTCCGACTCACGATTACCACAAGAGCTAACAAACAAAAAGCAACCCCATTCACAATCATGTGAAGCAAGATAGACATTTCCAAACGTTGGGTCTTGTAAGCTGTCCAAGATAACACTGTTGACATACCTCCATAGATAAGAAGGGAAGGTAAATTGGTCGGTAAATGAAGCAAGGCAAAGATAATAGCACCGACTATATAACCCACATTTTCTTTACCACGAAAGAGTTTTTTGGGAATCACTCCTCGACATAAAATCTCCTCACAGATAGGAGCTATTAGAACGAGTAAGAAAAAACTGGAAATCAAGGAACTATTCTGGACCAGATCATTAATGTTTGATTGATTGCTGGTTGTTGTTTCATTCCTCAAATGTAACAATAATACACCCGAAATATTACTAATAAGAATGACTAAATAACTTACGGCCAATCTAGCCAAGTCCTTTGCCTTGAAAAACGATAAACTAAAACTAGCCAACTGTGATTTTCTAGCACCTATGATAAATACAGTTAAAACCACAAGAGATAAGATTCCTACTAATAGTCCAGTTTGAAGCAGTGGAAATTTTCTGCTAGTTAGAAAAGTTGCTAGAGCCAAAGGAAACTGAGAAAACAAAAGCCCTACTAGAAAGATTATTAGCCACTTCCCCCTGTTTAATACTTCACTCCAAATATTCTTTTTTATCATCGATCATCCTCCTATCATTCAATCAAAATCACCTACCTAGTTTGAAGCAATTTTCAAGTAACTATAATATAAAAAGGGGAGACCCCCTTTTTATATTATAGCATTTATAGTGCCATACTGATATAATTAAGGATAAACAAGGCATCTAAAATCCAAATCATGACATGAACATCTTTAGCTTGACCTTTGACAAGCTTAGTCAAAGTGTAAGTCAAGAAACCAACTGCAATCCCTTGAGTGATAGAGTAGCTGAATCCCATAAAGATAGATGTGAAGAAGGCAGGAACTGCTTCAGACATATCGTCCCAATGGATATTTTTCAAGCTGGCCAGCATCATAATCCCAACGATAATCAAGATTGGAGCTGTAGCGGCTGTTGGTACAATCGCTAGAAGTGGGCTAAAGAAGCTTGAAATTGCAAAACAGATTGCCACGACCAAGGCTGTCAAACCAGTACGTCCACCTGCACCGATACCAGCAGCAGACTCAACATAAGTCGTTACGTTCGAAGTACCAGCGATGGCACCAATTGAAGTACCAATCAAGTCAGAGTAAAGAGCCTTATCCAACTTAGCTGATTGGTGATTTTCACCATTTGTCGCTACGATACCAACTTTTTCACCTGTACCAATCAAGGTACCAATCGTGTCAAAAATATCTGTCAATGAGAAGGCAAGAATGGCCATCAGAGTTTCAGGCAAGCGAGCTGTATCTGAAATCAAAGCTCCCAAACCTTCTGAACCAAGAGCTGCACCAAAGACTGTCTTCAAGTCTTCAAAGGCTGCACCAACATGGTTATTAGCAAAATCGATACTAGACAAATCTACCAAACCAACTGCGATAGCAAGAACAGTTGTTGTCAAGATAGAGAGGATAATTCCCCCTTTAATCCCTTTGATAACAAAGAAGATTGTGATAGCAAGTCCTGCAAGAGCCACCAAAACAGCTGGATTATTAAAGCTGACCAATCCTGGAACTGCTGAAGCATTTGCTGTAATTGCTGCTTGAGCCTTATCAGCCCCTTCTCCTGCAACCGTATAATTTCCTGGATCGATAGAAAATTTCAAAAGTCCAGCATTCTTAATCCCCACGTAGGCAAGAAAGACACCGATACCAGCTGAAATAGCTGAACGAAGGGCGTTTGGAATCGATTCAATGATCATTTTACGAACATTTGTCAAGGTAATAATCAATGAGATAATTCCACAGATGAAGACCATAGCTAGGGCTTCTTGCCATGAATAACCAAGTCCGAATACAACTGTAAAGGTAAAGAAGGCATTGAGTCCCATACCTGGCGCTTGAGCATATGGCAAGTTGGCGTAGAAGGCCATCATCAGGGTACCAGCAACTGCACCGATAATCGTTGCGAGGAATACACCCTGAGCAGGCATTCCTGTTTGCGAAAGAATTTGTGGGTTTACAAAGAGAATATAGCTCATTGCAAAGAAAGTTGTTAAACCAGCGAGAACCTCTGTACGAACGTCTGTACCATTCTCTTTTAGTTTAAATAATTTGTCCATTATCAATCTCCTTTTAATTTTTACGAACAATAATAGAATTATATCATTTATCATTCACTTTTTCAATATCTTTGTTTGATTTATTTAAGAATTTGATGAAATTTCTTTTTTGGTTTCGAATCTGCTTTTCTGCCTGCTTTCTGTTATAATAGTAGACATCTTATCTGAAAAGACACTAGAAAGGTCCCTATGACGAAAAAAATTATTGCAGTTGACCTGGATGGAACCCTGCTCAACTCGGACAGTCAGATTTCTGACTTTACCAAAGAAACTATTAAAAAAGTTGCTGAAAAAGGCCATCAAGTTATTATTACGACAGGGCGCCCTTACCGAATGTCAAAAGATTTCTACCGTGAACTAGGCTTAAACACTCCTATGATTAATTTCAACGGCTCCCTTACTCATTTACCAGACCAAGTTTGGGATTTTGAAAAGTGTTTGACTGTAGACAAAAAATATCTGCTAGACATGGTTCGACGTTCAGAGGAAATTCAAGCCGATTTTATCGCTGGAGAATATCGTAAAAAATTCTACATTACAAATCCTAATGAAGAAATTGCTAATCCCAAACTATTTGGTGTAGAAGCTTTCCAGCCTGAAAATCAATTCCAGCCTGAGTTGGTAACTAAGGATCCTAACTGTATTCTGTTGCAGACCAGAGCCAGTGACAAGTATGCCCTTGCAAAAGAAATGAACGCCTTCTACCAGCATCAACTGTCTATCAATACCTGGGGAGGGCCGCTCAATATCCTTGAGTGTACCTCAAAAGGTGTCAATAAGGCCTTTGCTTTGGACTACTTGCTCAAGGTAATGAACCGTGACAAAAAGGATTTGATTGCCTTTGGAGATGAGCACAATGATACCGAAATGCTAGCTTTTGCAGGGAAGGGCTATGCCATGAAAAATGCCAATCCAGAGCTACTCCTCTATGCAGATGAGCAAATTTCCTTGACAAATGACCAAGACGGGGTTGCCAAAACCCTGCAAGATTTATTCTTATAGTCCATACTGATACTCAATGAAAATCAAAGAGCAAACTAGGAAGCTAGCCGTAGATTGCTCAAAGCACTGCTTTGAGGTTGTAGATGAAACTGACGAAGTCAGTAACATATATACGGCAAGGCGAAGCTGACGTGGTTTGAATTTGATTTTCGAAGAGTATGACCAGCTTGCGAGCTAGTCTTTGTGTTCTTTTCACAGTCTCATCAACCAGTTAATCGATTGTTCTATTTTTTGCCTCCAAAGCCTTGGAAAAGGCTTTCTTTTGTGATATAATTCACATATAAATACAAGAGAGCTCGTCATACTCGACTCTGTTGACACAAAATCAATCCAGTCCCGTTGTCCCTGTTCTCGGCCAATATCAAGGAGGATAGCTATGAAAGCTGTTGTTGTAAATCCAGAAAGCACTGGTGTTGCTGTTGAAGAAAAAGTACTCCGCCCACTTGAAACTGGGGAAGCACTTGTAGAAATTGAATACTGCGGTGTTTGCCACACCGATCTCCACGTTGCTCATGGTGACTTTGGTCAAGTACCAGGACGTGTTCTTGGCCACGAAGGTGTTGGTATCGTTAAAGAAATTGCCCCAGATGTGAAAAGCCTTAAAGTCGGTGACCGCGTCAGCGTTGCTTGGTTCTTTGAAGGATGTGGCACTTGCGAATACTGTACAACTGGCCGTGAAACTCTTTGCCGTACAGTAAAAAATGCTGGCTACTCAGTAGATGGTGGTATGGCTGAACAATGTATCGTAACTGCTGACTATGCTGTTAAAGTTCCTGACGGACTTGATCCAGCCCAAGCTTCTTCTATCACATGTGCTGGTGTAACAACCTATAAAGCTATAAAAGAAGCAAAAGTTGAACCAGGCCAATGGGTTGTACTCTACGGTGCTGGTGGACTGGGTAACCTAGCTGTTCAATATGCTAAAAAAGTATTCAATGCTCATGTTATCGCAGTTGATATCAATAATGACAAACTTGCCCTTGCAAAAGAAGTCGGTGCTGACATCGTTATTAACGGACTAGAAGTTGAAGATGTACCAGGACTCATTAAGGAAAAAACTGATGGAGGTGCTCACTCAGCCGTCGTAACCGCTGTGTCTAAAGTTGCCTTCAACCAGGCTGTTGACTCAGTTCGTGCTGGTGGTCGCGTCGTCGCTGTCGGTCTTCCTTCTGAAATGATGGAACTCAGCATCGTTAAAACAGTCCTCGATGGAATCCAAGTCATAGGTTCTCTTGTTGGAACTCGTAAAGACTTGGAAGAAGCCTTCCAATTCGGTGCAGAAGGTTTAGTAGTTCCAGTTGTTCAAAAACGTCCAATAGAAGATGCCGTAGCCATTTTCGACGAAATGGAAAAAGGTCAAATCCAAGGACGTATGGTACTCGACTTCACCCACTAATCTATTAGAAACCTATTTTAAAAGTTGGAATGCGCTTCCAACTTTTTTATATTAAATTTTTAAATAAGGATTCAAAAAAACTTCTCTAAAACTCAATATATCAATATTTTCAGATGTAATCTTTTTAATTTTTTATGATAAATAGTTGCTTTTTATATGAAAACGGTTTATACTTAAAAAGTCTTAAAGTTTTCTTAAACGAAAACTAAAACAAAAAAGGAGGAATGACAATAATGAGTATCGGAATCATTATTGCGAGCCACGGCGAATTTGCTGCGGGTATTCATCAGTCAGGATCTATGATCTTTGGTGAACAAGAAAAGGTTCAAGTTGTAACCTTTATGCCAAATGAAGGTCCTGATGATCTATACGCTAAGTTTAATAACGCTGTTGCTGCATTTGACGCAGAAGATGAGGTTCTAGTTTTGGCTGACCTTTGGAGTGGATCTCCATTCAACCAAGCTAGTCGCGTGATGGGAGAAAATCCTGAGCGTAAGTTTGCCATCATCACAGGACTGAACTTACCGATGTTAATTCAAGCCTACACAGAGCGCCTCATGGACGCTGCTGCAGGTGTAGAAAAAGTCGCTGCTAATATCATTAAAGAAGCCAAAGATGGCATCAAGGCTCTTCCAGAAGAGCTAAACCCAGTTGAGGAAGTAGCAAGTGCTGCAGCTGCTCCAGTTGCCCAAGCTGCTATTCCAGAAGGAACTGTCATCGGAGACGGTAAACTCAAAATCAACCTTGCCCGTCTAGACACTCGTTTACTTCACGGTCAAGTTGCAACTGCTTGGACTCCAGATTCAAAAGCAGATCGTATCATCGTTGCTTCAGATAACGTAGCTAAAGACGAATTACGTAAAGAATTGATTAAACAAGCAGCTCCAGGTAAAGTGAAAGCAAACGTTGTTCCTATCCAAAAACTAATCGACGTTGCAAAAGATCCTCGCTTCGGAGGAACACATGCCCTTATCTTGTTTGAAACACCTCAAGATGCCCTTCGTGCTATTGAAGGTGGCGTGCCAATCAAAACTCTTAATGTTGGATCAATGGCTCACTCAACTGGTAAAACAATGGTTAACAACGTTTTGTCTATGGATAAAGAAGACGTTGCTACATTTGAAAAAATGCGTGACCTTGGTGTTGAATTTGATGTACGTAAAGTACCAAACGACACGAAAAAAGATTTGTTTGACTTGATCAACAAAGCAAACGTGCAATAATCGATTTTATGAAAGGATTTTAAAGATGTCTATTATTTCTATGGTTTTAGTAGTCGTTGTAGCCTTCCTAGCAGGTCTTGAAGGTATCCTCGACCAGTTCCAATTCCATCAACCAATCGTAGCTTGTACCCTTATCGGTCTTGTTACTGGTAACCTTGAAGCAGGGATCATCCTTGGTGGTTCTCTTCAAATGATCGCCCTTGGTTGGGCTAACATCGGAGCTGCCGTAGCTCCTGACGCTGCTCTTGCTTCTGTTGCTGCTGCCATTATCATGGTTCTTGGTGGCGACTTTACTAAGACAGGTATCGGTGTTGCCCAAGCGGTTGCTATCCCTCTTGCAGTTGCTGGTCTATTCTTGACTATGATTGTCCGTACACTCTCTGTCGGATTGGTTCACACTGCTGATGCTTCTGCTAAAAAAGGTGACTTCAAAGCAGTTGAACGTGCTCACTTTGTCGCACTTCTTCTTCAAGGTCTTCGTATTGCAGTCCCTGCAGCACTCCTTCTAATGGTACCAACTGAAACCGTACAAAGCATTCTAAATACTATGCCTGATTGGCTTAAAGATGGTATGGCTATCGGTGGTGGTATGGTCGTTGCCGTCGGTTACGCTATGGTTATCAACATGATGGCAACTCGTGAAGTATGGCCATTCTTCGCTATCGGTTTCGTGCTTGCTGCCGTGTCAGATATTACTCTAATCGGATTTGGTGCTATCGGTGTTGCTATCGCTCTTATCTACCTTCACCTTTCTAAAACTGGTGGAAACGGTGGCGGTGGAGCCGCAACTTCTAACGACCCAATCGGCGATATCCTAGAAGACTACTAAGATAAGAAAGGACTGAAAACATCATGACTGAAAAACTTCAATTAACTAAATCAGATCGTAAAAAAGTTTGGTGGCGTTCAACTTTCTTACAAGGTTCTTGGAACTATGAACGTATGCAAAACTTGGGTTGGGCTTACTCATTAATTCCAGCTCTTAAAAAACTCTACACTAAAAAAGAAGATCAAATAGCTGCTCTTGAACGCCATCTTGAGTTCTTCAACACTCACCCATACGTAGCCGCTCCAATCATGGGGGTTACTCTTGCACTTGAAGAAGAACGTGCTAACGGTGTTGAAATTGATGACGCTGCTATCCAAGGGGTTAAAATCGGTATGATGGGACCTCTTGCTGGTATCGGTGACCCAGTATTCTGGTTTACAGTACGCCCAATCCTCGGATCACTCGGTGCTTCACTTGCCCTTACTGGTAATATCTTAGGTCCAATCCTCTTCTTCGTTCTTTGGAACTTGATTCGTATGTCATTCTTGTGGTATACACAAGAGATTGGATACAAGGCTGGATCAGAAATCACTAAAGATATGTCTGGCGGTATCCTCCAAGACATCACTAAAGGAGCTTCTATCCTTGGTATGTTCATTCTTGCTGTCCTTGTTCAACGTTGGGTAAATATTAAATTTGCTTTCGATGTTGCCAAAGTTCAACTAGATGAAAAGGCTTATATCCATTGGGATAAATTGCCAGAAGGATCTAAAGGTATCCAAGAAGCATTCGCACAAGTAGGACAAGGATTGTCTCAAACACCTGAAAAAGTTACTACTTTCCAACAAAACTTGGATATGTTGATTCCTGGACTATCAGGACTACTCCTTACTTTCCTTTGCATGTACTTGCTTAAGAAAAAAGTATCTCCAATCACTATTATCCTTGCACTCTTCGCAGTGGGTATTGTGGCACATGTTCTTCACATCATGTAATCAAGCAACTTAAAAGGAATCAGGTTCTAAAATCTGATTCCTTTTTTCTATACTTTTATTCAGCCAAGGCTCCCATTGGATCCCATGGTGCAAGAACAATTGGTTCTGCTTCATAGGCAGCCTGTTCTTCGGCTGTCAGCAATTCTTTGCGAACAACGATTTGGTAAGTGTATTCGTCCATCCAAGCGTCTGAGGCAACAAAGTAACCATCTGTACCGACCTTGTCTCCCCAAGAGTTTTCAACCTTCCACTTGGTTGACTTACCATTTTCATCCAAGTCAACACCTGTCAAGACCATGGCGTGGGTCATCAAGCTTTCACTGTAGTCCAGACGTCCAGCCTTGTCTTGAGTGAATTGAATGTCCATGCTTGATTCGAAGTCATAAACATCTGTCGCAAGGATTCCAGCCTTACGGTTGCTGAGCTGACCAACATCAGAACCAAACCAAACAGTCTCACCTGCTTGCATTTGAGCAATCGCCAATTCTTTCAAGCGCTCCATTGGAACGTTGATGTAACGAACCGCACGGCTACCAACCACATTTCCCAACATCTCAACTGTGTAAGATTGGCCGTAAGGCTTGTCAGCAGTTGGGGCGTTGATAACAGAAACGTAATCTTCTAGTGGAAGATTGACATATTTCTTGTAAAATTCTTGTGGTGTGATGCCCTTTTCACTTTGGTAGTTGTTATCCTTATCGCGATAAGCAAAGTCAAATGTACGTGGTGGAAGTCCTAAAGACATAGCAAGAAAGTTAAAGATTTCTTGCAAAAGTTCTTCTTTCTTAGCTTGAACAGTCGCTTGGTCTGCGCCAGAAGCAAGCAAGTCACGCAAGATTTGAGCATCTTGACGAAGCAATTTGTTGAGAATGGCATTTAGCTCACGGCTGCTACTAGATGAAACAGACTCAGGGTAAACTGACTTAGGCACGACACCGTATTTCTCAAAGAGAGACACCACCATATCCCACTGACCACCGTCTTGTTGTGGTGTTTGGAGTAGGAATTTAACCTTACGGCTCGTCAGGTCTTGGTCTGCAGTCGCAATCACTTGCTCCAAGAACCAGTTGGATTTCTCATACTTGTCCCAGAAGAAGGTGTGGGCCTGTGACAACTCAAAATTTTCCAATTTATATTGTGAAATGAGTTTGTGGCGGAAGGTATTAAGAGCTGCAAACATCCAGCAACGACCAGATGCTTTCTGGTTAGTAACCTTGTCCTTGGTCAAATCCAATGAGAAAACAGGGGTGTTGTCTACATGGCTTTGGCGACGTTCTAGGGCTGCAAAAATTCCGTTGTGGCTGGCAGCATTTTCAATCGCTTGGTATTTTACATTTGCTTCATAATTGGCAAATAGTTTATCAGTAAATGATTCTTGAATCGCGTTCATAGATTCCTCCTTTTATTCTACAGTCTATTATAACGCTTTTTACAAAGGAAGCAACTGAAAAACATAAAAGGCAAGGACATTGTCTCTTACCTTTTTCAAATATAAACTAAATTAAGCAATACTATCAAGGAGAATTTCTAACTCTTCCTTGGTCAAGCGACGCCATTCCCCTCGTTGTAAGTTCTCATCCAAGACTAAAGTTCCCATAGTCAAACGCTGTAGGTCTACTACTTCCTTGCCACAGTAGGCCACCATACGCTTGACCTGATGAAACTTCCCTTCTGCAATAGTCACACGGATTTGACTCTGATTCTTTTCTGCATCTGTAGAAAGAATCTCCAGTTTAGCAGGCTGACAAGTAAAGTCTTTGAGAGGAATACCATCAGCAAATATCTCCACATCTTCTTGGGTCATAATTCCCTTGACTTGTGCCTGATAAGTCTTGTCCACATGACGCTTTGGCGAAAGAAGAGCATGGGCAAGCTGACCATCATTGGTCAAGAGCAAAAGACCATGCGTATCGATATCCAAGCGCCCTACTGGGAAAACTTCCTTACTACGCGCCAAGTCATCCAACAAGTCCAGAACGGTTCTGTGCTTGGGATCCTCAGTCGCCGAAATAACTCCTTGGGGCTTGTTCATCATGTAGTAGATAAACTCTTCATATTCCAGCACTTGCCCATCAAAACGAATCTCATCTCTTTCTTCATCAATCTGCAGTTTAGCTGATTTTTCTTTTTTACCATTTACCATCACGCGCCCAGCCTTGAGCAGGTTTTTGACCTCAGTTCGACTCCCTATAGCGCAGGCAACTAAAAATTTATCCAATCTCATAGAACTATTATATCACACTCAAAAGGAGGCTGGTACAATGACCAACCTCCTTTTCATTTCATACTCTTCAAAAATCGCTTCAAACCGCGTCAACGTTGCCTTGCCGTATATATGGTTACTGACTTCGTCAGTTCTATCTGCAACCTCAAAACAGTGTTTTGAGCTGACTTCGTCAGTTCTATCCACAACCTCAAAGCAGTGCTTTGAGCAGCCTGCGGCTAGTTTCCTAGTTTGCTCTTTGATTTTCATTGAGTATCAGATTTAAGAAATTAACTTCCCCGTCTCCAGAAAATCGCTAAGACAATCATGGCTCCTAAAATCGCTGGGATAATAGCTGTTCCTGATAAAACTGGCCCCCAAGTTCCAAAGAGCAAGTGCCCCAGAAAGGCTCCAACCCAACCGAGGAACATTTTCCCAAAGCATCCCATGCGTTCTCCACGATTGGTCAAAGCACCTGCCAAGAGTCCCACTAGGAGACCAACAAACATACTTCCTATCATCTTGGCTCCTTAATTTGCCCAATCTCCGTTACGGAAGAGAGGTACTCGTGTTCCATCCTCACGGATACCATCGATATCCATCTGATTAGAACCAATCATAAAGTCCACGTGAACATCTGAACGGTTAAGTCCCGCAGCTTCAAGCTCTTCTTCGCTCATCTCTGCTCCACCAACGACGCTAGTCGCATAGGCTGCACCGATAGCCAAGTGGTTTGAAGCATTCTCATCAAAAAGGGTGTTGAAGAAGGTAATGCCTGACTGAGAAATTGGGCTTGGATCTGGTACCAAGGCACACTCACCCAAGGCACGCGCACCCGCATTTTCAAAGACAAGGTCTTTCATGACCTGATCACCCTTCTCAGCAGTGATGTCCACGATTTGTCCATCCTTAAAAGTTACTTTAATGCCTTCGATGATATTTCCATTATAGCTAAGTGGTTTTGTAGAGGTTACATAACCATCTGCGCGACGGAAGTCAGGTGCAGTGAATACTTCCTCTGTCGGCATATTTGGCAAGAATCCTTCTCCCTGCGCATTAATAGCACCGGCTGATTCCCAAACGTGGTTCTTCGGCAAGCCAAGTGTCAAATCAGTTCCTGGTGCTGTGTAATGAAGGGCTGAAAATTGTTCTTTATTAAGCATATCAGCCTTACTCTTGAGGATGGCTGCATGCTCTTCCCAAGCCTTAACAGGATCTGCTTCGTAGACACGACAAGTTTTGAAGATTTGGTCCCAAAGTAGATCGACTGCTTCTTCATCGCTCACAGCATTTGGAAAGACTTTTTTAGCCCACTCAAGTCCAGCAGCGGCTGCTACCGTCCAGCTGACCTTATTGGATTGCGTTGCGATACGCATTGGTTTCATGGCAAGTCCCATAGCTTTAGCAGAAGCTGAAAGTTTGTTAGCGTCCACACCGTTCAAGGCACCTGGGTCAGAAGAACGTACCCCAAGACGGCTAGCCTTGTTCTCCAAGAGATAGTTCATCTCAGCAATCTTGTATTCTGGTACATTGTCCAAACGATCCATCGGTGCGTGGAGGAATTTCTCACGGTTGATGACATCATCTGTCCACTGAACGATGACCTCATGCGCACCCAAAGCATAGGCTTCTTTCACGATCAGATGCGCCAACTCACGTTGCTCCACATCGATAGAGAGAGCCAAAGTGTGACCAGGCTGCACATTAATTCCATTCGCAACCAATAATTTCGCATATTTTTCTAGATTTTCTTTAAAATTTGGTAAAACCATTCTATTTTTCCTTTTCAATTTTTATTTTTCTTTCAAAGCAGAAAATAATCCTGCCAAAGCAATAGCACCTGACAAGAGTGCTGTTGATAGAAGAATTGTCTAATCAGCAAGTTCTAATTGATATTCAAATACCTTCTCAGCTGGCTTATCTTCTGCGAAAATTCTTAGTTTCATGAGAACCCCCTTAAAATTTATTAAAACAAATCACTATGACTGCCTGTCCTCAGCAAATTTAAAATCAATTCTTCCTTGTCTACTTTATAGACCAAAAGCCAATCTGGTTGGATATGGCATTCACGAACCCCTTGAAAATGCTTAGATGCCGTTAATTGATGATCACGATATCTGGCAGGAAGTTCCTTTTTTTGAACCAGAAAATTCAAAACTTCTTCTAATAATTCTGCCTTCAAACCACGCTTCATAGCCAACTTAAAATCTTTTTTAAACTGTTTATGATAACGAATCTTAAGCACGCAAATCCTCCATCAAGTCAGAGACTGATTCAAAGGGTTGGCTCATATTACGATTTTGGTCTAAATCCGTTAATACCTCAAGCAATTTCCGATTCTCGTCTAGTCTGACATCGAAAGGTAAACCCTGATATTGAATGGCCTGACGAAGGAAAATATTGATAGCTGTTGTCATATCCATTCCCAGATTATTAAACACCTGTTGGGCCTGCTCCTTAACCTCGCTATCCAAACGA
Organism: Streptococcus sp. Marseille-Q7156; assembly: GCF_965119495.1. The sequence continues at coordinate 146,706 of NZ_CBCPLU010000002.1, forward strand.
ATGCTCATGCTCGTCTTTGACATACTCTCACCCTCTTTCTATCTATTATTTTAACAAAAAAGAAGGCTAATGTAAATCTATTGGATATACATTAGCCTCTTTGAATAGATGATTATCGTTGTTCTGATGACTTATTTTCTATAAAATCATTTACCCTAGTCAAAATCTCTTTTTCCAGTTCTGTTATTTGTTCCGGACCCCAACCAGAATCTTTTTTAGAAGTTATCTCTGCCATCATCTGTAATTTTAAACTCTGACGACTAAAAATTCCTTCCCACTGTTTATATTTTGCACTCGGAACTAAATTTCCAAACTTCGAATTTTGACTATCAGTAATGATACAAAGATTCCCGAAGGAGTGCAAAAATTTAGCATCCATCTTTTCCACTATTTCATCACTATTTGGATGTTGTGGAAACCAATGCTCTATGGAACGGCGATATGCAAATTTGAAATCTTCAAACTGAACTTCGTATGCTTTATTCAATTCTTCACGATTTTTCCATAAAACATAATCTACAAAGTTAAAAGCATAAACAGGAATTTCCCCATATGTTTTGATACTTTTATCTTCAGTGAACAATCTTTCCTCAGCATATCTCACTGCCATTTTCTCAAGAAAATCCTTAAACTGACTAGCAAATTCTGCTTGATTTAACTCTTCAATATGATTGAAGAGGAATTGCAAGATTTCATATAACCAACGACTATCACGATTAGCAGTAAAAGTCACAGCAAACATGGATTGAAGGAGGATAATGTTTTTGTTTAAATTGTCAAAAGTATTGTTTTGATAATTAATTCGAACATATCTCCATCCTCCATTTTCATTTCGTTGATATGTCTCATACTTACCTCGCTTGATTTGCCATTCGGTTTCATTTTCTAATTGAACATTTTTTACGATTAGCGTATCAAATATATGCTTCATAGTCAGAAGTAGTTGCCCAAATTGTTGGACCCATTTTCTATCTCGACGTTCAATTTGAAATATTGTCAATAATTTTTTATCATCAAATGTAGTTTCGTCATTTCCTTCCATGATAAAAAAAACTTGAAGCAAAAATGTTGGAAAATCAATTACAGTCGTATAATTTGAAATATCTGCTCCATTATTTACTAAGCTACTACTTTCATATTTTGTCTGAGTAATTGCATCTAGTAAACTTCGTTGCTCAATTTTTTTTACTCTTATTTTCTCAAATACACTTTCCAATTTGAAGTTAGTAAATTCTTTACCAAAAATTTTCTCCCCCTCTTCATCAGTATTGTTTGGTCTACTTCGAATTTGAAAAGTTTTTATTACCGGCTTATCAAATTCTGCACAGGCATCCCAAATTCTCGCAAATCTTTGTGCCATTTCTTGATCTTCACCGAACTTAGCCATCATTTGTGCCTTGAGAATCTCATGAGCCTCTAGTTGTTCTCCTCGAGAGTTGAAACGTTCGAAATAAAGATTCAAATCTAAATCTTCAGGAAGTATACTCCGAAAAATGATAACATTCTCAAAAAGATAATCAACGAAAGACTGAGGATCAAGACGGCGCTCCTCTAGCACTTTTTTCAATGCGTCTCTAGCATGTCCGTAACCTCTAGTCAGCTCATTTTCATCGCCCTCTAAAATTTTTTTCTTGGCAAATAGATCTTGAATATTCTTATTTGATTTCTTCCGAGCTGGGAAGGTAAGATTGACAGCCTTCAATCTATCAAAACCAAACTCATGCTTCAAAGCTAAGGCAATCAAATTAAGGGCTGTTGTTCGTTGTTGCCCATCTATGATTTTGAAAATGTCATTCTCTTTATTAACGACTAATGTTCCAATATAATAATTATAATTGTCTCTATTTTCTTGAAAAGCATCTGCTACGTCGTTCAATAACTGCTCAATTTCATCATAAGTCCAAGCAAAATTTCTCTGATAAAGAGGGATAGCATAGGTATCTTCATTTAACAAACGATTAACTGATAAGCTTATATGTGTTTCTACCATTTATTTTTTTCCTCTTCTATAATCTTGTCCACAGTATAATTTTCAAATAATTCTCTATCTATCTTGACCATAAAATCATTCGGAGTGACAGCATGAGATAAAAGTTGAAATAGCTTTTGAACCTCTTTTTGTCTAAAACTTCCACCAGCAGCGTATTTCCCTACCGTTGCATCATATATGGCTTTAGACTTAACCCGAGGGTAATAAGACCAAATAAACAAGGTCTCTACTATCTCCTTTGATAACTCATCTTTTCCAAATCTATCTGCAAAAAGTGAACAAATATTTAAGAATATATTGTGACACTTGAGGTAGCGTCCTTTTGAGCTATTGTAAATGTTCAACATACCTTCTGGGTAAGCTACATTTTTTTCTTCCTCCTCTGACTCATTAGAGACCCCTAACTGTTTATTTAAAAAATTTTTATGAACTCTAATAGTTTCATGAGCAGATTCAATATACTCAAAAAATTTACTTCCATCAATGATTGGCATAGTAATTGACATAGGAAAATTTTCAATATGACGATACAATTCTAGATATGGAAAGTTCTGATTCAAATCAACGCCTTTAAAATCGTCAATAAAATCCTCTGTAAAACGGAGATAAGAGCCATAACGCTTGTTTGTTAATCCTGTCTCTCCTCGCGACCAACGTCTCATACGAAAAAGATGTTTATCAAACAACTCTTTGAGACTTAAATCTTTATCTTCCACAAATTTCTCCCACTTTTCAACAATCTTTTCATCTTCTGAATCTTGCTTGCGAAGATGATAGGCTTTGAGCAAATCATGAGGTTCTAAAGATTTTCCACGATTATTCTGAGAATCAAATAGCTGAAAGGCCTCTGATAATCGTTCCTGTGGCATAGTAATCACGGAGACAGAACAATTTTCCAATAAAAAGTTGCAAATATCTTTTGCCTGATTTTCGCCGACCAATTGAGTCAAATTTTCCCACTCATTATAATTTTCACTCGCATGATAGCAAGATAGCTCTCCAAATACAGCACTACTCAGCAGTTGCTTAGCACCCTTATAATTCTCTAAATCATCTAATAAATGAAGAAACAAGGAAATTGAAATTAGCCGTTGCTGTCCATCGACAATATCTAAGTATTCATCATTTTCATGCAAGATAACGGAACCAATCTGATATTCCTTCTTCCCCATAGCATCTCGTAAATCATAAAAAAGATTACGGATATGTTTTCTGTTCCATTTATATGGTCTTTGATAAGAAGGAATTCGCAAATTCCCTTCTTTCAATAGTTCTCCAACCTTTTTAGAAGTAAATTGAATAGTCATTTTATCCTCATCTATATTTATCTATCATTTCTTGAACTGTTTGCTTCATATCCTCTACTAAAATTCGAGGAGACAAAATAGTGACTGCTTCCCCTTGTCCCAGCAACCAGCGTTTAAGCCCCGGTGTATGCTGACTTTCAAACTGAAAATGAGTCCAGTCGCCATTTTTCCCAACTATTTTTGCATTTGGAAATTGGTCCATCACAATAGTCGGATCATTCAAATACTCGATCTCAATACTGATTTTCTTCCCGATAAAAGCATCTACTCTCTCGTTACGAATGTCGCCATCTCTAAATTTATCTCGATAAGAAATAGAAGGTTTCTCTATACCACTAAGAGACCATGACTGGATACGGTCTACTCTTAAAGTAATATAAGTAGCATGTTTCAACTGGTAAACAACCAGATAGAAATAATGATTATCATAGTAAAGAGAGACTGGCAAAACAGTCTGCCTCTTAGAAGATTCAGAATAAGGTTTTTGATAGATAATATCTAGAACCTGTTCATGCAAAATAGCTTCTGATAAATTCCAAATTTTCTCTATTCTATTTTGTTGATCCGTTAAGGGAGGATAGTTAAGCTTTTCGCTGCCAATGATCTGCTCAATTTCTTTCTGATCAGCACGGGGAACCAAGACCAGTAAATTATTTAGTAAGCTAGCAATTTCTGGTCTGTTCAGTGCTCGATTTTCCAATAAAATCTTTGAAATAACGAGAATATCCTTTTTATTAAAAACTGACTTACTTGATAGGCTATACTTATTTGTTTTACGACTATAAAGCAAGTCTCCACTAAAATCGGGATAACTGGATAAAATATCACGAAGGAGCGAAAAATCTCTCTGTATCGTCTTTTCACTAACCTCAAATTCCTGAGCCAGTTGCTTTTTTCCTAACGGAGTCCCAAACTGTAAACGTAAAAAGATCGTTAGTAATCTCTCTTGATCATTCATTTGCAATTTCCTTCTACATATTATTCAAACAATATTATTTCTAGTACATTATTATCACTTCTATAGTCTAACTAGCACTTTATATTCAAAACGATTAAAGCAAAATAAACTAGCCCTTAGGTGATTTCAACTGTACCAATATGCCAGATTCGAAGAACTAAACTACGGATTCATCCATATTTTTTAAGTCTTCGGGTAAGCAGTCTGAATATACAATGAAGAGTCTGCCTCTTTTCTTATTCTCTTTGAATTGCTGCATCCAGTATTCCTGTACCCTTTGATCAGCCTCTCCCCAAAATTGAACTCCCTCCAGAAAAATCAAGTCATACTCTGTATACTCCATTTGCAGTTTTATCCATTGACTATGTTTAGAAAAAATCAAATTATCTCTCACTCGATAATATCCAAGTGATGCTATTGGAGTAGCAGGTTTTATTTTAGTTAACGTATAAAACAAATGCCATCTGTCAGTCTCTGAAATACCGCAAATGTAAATACATTGAAAATCTTCTTTTAAGTCTATTTGTGGGAACCCAGTCCAATCACTCCCATCATCTTTCAAGCCTTTTTCAAAATTGTAAATTTGCTCTTCAATTGACACATTAGAATTTAAAATTCCTTGATCCACCATATTATACTCTCTTTTCTATTATTTTTAAGAGAATTATAACAAATCAAGTGGACATATTTTGTCCACTTGATCAAAATAAGCAATTTTTTAAAACAACTCATCAAACAAACTGAGCTGGTTATCCTCTGGCATATTGCCAAGAATACCCATTTCATCCATCTTTTCAACCAAGGTTGATGAGAGCCCTCCACGCTTGCGGAGTTCTGTTTTAGAGAGGAATTCTCCCTTTTCACGCGCTCGAACTAACTGCTTAGCAACGTTCTCTCCTAGACCATCCATAGCGACAAATGGTGGAATCAGTGTATCTCCGTCAATGATGAATTCAGTCGCATCACTACGGTAGAGGTCTAACTTCCCAAACTTGAAGCCACGCTCCCACATCTCATTGACAATCTCAAGAGTTGTATAGAGATCGATTTCCACATTAGAGGCCTCATTGTTCTTCCGTTTTTCAGAGATTTCTTCCATTCTGCGCTTGATGGCATCCAAGCCCGCCCCCATAGTCTTGATATCAAAGGCCTTGGCGCGGATAGAGAAGTAAGCACAGTAATAATAAATCGGATGGTGAACCTTGAAGTAGGCTACACGTAAGGCCATCATAACATAGGCTGCCGCATGGGCTTTCGGGAACATGTACTTAATTTTCCCACAGGACTCGATATACCACTCTGGCACCTTATTGGCCTTCATGGCTTCAATATAGCCATTTCGCTCCTCTTCGGAAATCTTTAGCCACAAGCCCTTACGTACTCGTTCCATGATGGTAAAGGCCATCTTAGGTTCGAGACCAGCATGCATGAGGTAAACCATGATGTCGTCCCGACAACCGATAACAGTCGATAGGTCTGCTATTCCTTGCTTAATCAGATCTTGAGCATTACCCAACCAAACATCGGTACCGTGGGATAGACCTGAAAGCTGAAGCAACTCCGCAAAAGTCGTCGGATGGGTTTCATCGACCATTCCACGTACGAAATTTGTTCCAAACTCTGGAATCCCCAGCATGCCCGTAGGCGTTCCGATTTGCTCAGGTGTCACCCCTAACACATCAGTCCCAGAAAAGAGAGCCATCACGCCTTCGTCATCCATAGGAATTTCATTAGGGTCAATACCAGACAAGTCCTGAAGTTTCCGAATCATTGTTGGATCATCGTGTCCCAGTACATCAAGCTTGAGGACATTCTCATCGATATCATGGAAGTTAAAGTGAGTTGTCTGCCATTCAGCCGTCACGTCATCCGCTGGATACTGGACAGGTGTGAAATCATAGACATCCATGTAGTTCGGAATAACAACGATTCCCCCCGGGTGTTGTCCTGTTGTCCGCTTAACACCAGCCGCACCTTGAGCGAGGCGTTCTACCTCTGCATCACGATAAAACTTCCCATAGTCTCGCTCATAGCCCTTGACAAAACCATAAGCGGTCTTGGCAGCCACCGTACCAACCGTTCCTGCACGGAAAGCATATTCCTCACCAAAGATATCACGCACATCCAAATGGGCACTAGGTTGGTCTTCTCCCGAAAAGTTCAAGTCAATATCGGGAACCTTGTCCCCATCAAAACCAAGGAAGGTCTCGAAAGGAATATCTTGCCCATTTTTACTGAGTTTGTGACCACATTTAGGACAGTCCTTATTGGGCATATCAAATCCAGAACCGTAAGAACCATCTGTGATAAACTCACTATACTGACACTGACCACAGACATAGTGAGGAGAGAGAGGATTGACCTCTGTAATCCCAATCATGGTCGCAACGAAACTGGAGCCAACAGACCCACGAGAACCCACCAAGTAACCCCGCTCATTGGAACGTTGCACTAGCATCTGAGAAGCCAGATAAATCACGGCAAATCCATTCCCCAGAATAGACGTTAATTCTTTTTCAATCCGCAAATCAACAATATCTGGTAGCGGATTTCCATAAATTTCAAAAGCTTTCTTATAGGTCAACTCAGCGACCGTTTCTTCAGCCTTGTCAATAAAAGGTGTATAGAGATCACCCTTAACAACCTCAACGGGTTCAAAGATTTCTGCCAAGGCATTGGTGTTTTCAATAACCAATTTACGAGCCAGTTCCTCTCCCAAGAAGGCAAATTCATCCAACATCTCATTAGTCGTTCTAAAATGAGCCTTTGGAAGTGGTGCTGGTTGAGCATGTTCCCCATGACCGATGGTTCGGTTAATTATAGCCCCCTGGCCCAAACTACGGACGATAATTTCACGGTAAATCTCTTCTTCCGGTTCGATATAGTGAACATTGCCGGTAGCCAGAACAGGTTTGCCAAGGCGGTCCCCCACTTCTATCAAACTCTTAATAATAGTCTGGAGTTCCTCCATATCCTTGACTTGCTCCTTGGCAATCAATGGCGCATAAATAGCTGGTGGCATGACCTCGATAAAGTCATAATACTTGGCCACCTCAACCGCCGCATCCACACCTTGGGAAACGACCGCATCAAAAACTTCACCCTCAGAGCAAGCTGATCCTAAAATCAAACCCTCCCGATGGGCATCTAAAACCGTTCTCGGAATCCGTGGCACCCCTTCAAAATACTTGGTATTAGACAAGGAAACCAGTTTAAAGATATTCTTCAGCCCCACTTGATTCTTAACATAAATCGTCGCATGTTTGATCCGAGCTTTTTTATAAGAATCTGGACTAATCAAATCAATGTTAAGTCTAGCTAGATCGGTCACACCATGTTTTTCTGCTACTTCTTTGATAAAAATAAAGAGCAGACGACCAGTAGCTTCCGCATCGTAGTTGGCCATGTGATGATGTTCTAGAGCCACACCAAAACGCTTGGTCAACGGTCCCAAACCATGACGTTTATACTCAGGATAGAGGTTTCTAGCAAACTCCAGCGTATCAATAACTGGCTGACTAATTTTAGGCAGACCGTAACGCTCATAGTTGGCATTCATAAAACCAACGTCAAAGGTCGCATTGTGGGCAACTAAGACTGTATCCTTGCAAAATTCTTGGAATTCCTGTAAAACTTGTTCTAGTGGTTTGGCATTTTTGACATGGTCATCTGTAATTCCAGTCAACTCAGTAGTAAAAGCTGACAAGGGATGCCCAGGGTTAATAAATTCATCGAATTCAGCAATGACATTCCCCTTGTACATCTTAGAAGCCGCAACCTGAATCAAGTCATTATAGATAGCTGAAAGCCCCGTCGTTTCCACGTCAAAGACCACGTAGGTCGCTTCCGACAAGTCCATCTCCACTTCGTTATAGACGATAGGGACACGGTCCTCCACGATATTGGCTTCCATTCCATAGATTAGCTGGATTCCCGCTTTCTTGGCCGCCTTATAGCCGTGTGGGAAGGACTGGACATTCCCATGGTCTGTGATGGCAACCGCCTTGTGTCCCCATTTAGCAGCTGTCGCAACGATTTCTTCAACCTCTGGCAGAGCATCCATGGTCGACATGTTAGTATGAGCGTGAAACTCAACCCGACGCTCACCTTCTGGCATTAAATCCTTCCGCTCATAGTGAACAACTTCCTGCACATCCTGCACGTTCATAGTCAAATCGCGTGTGAAGTTATTCATCTCCACATTCCCACGAACTCGGAGCCAAGAATTCTTCTTGATGAGGTCAAACTTCTGAGCCTCTTCCTCGTTCTTAACCCACTTTTGCATAGAAAAACTTGAAGTGTAGTCCGTCATTTTAAAGTTGATCAAAACACGCCCTGTTCTGGTCACTTTTTGCTCTATATCAAAAACAACCCCTTCAAAGACCAGACGATTTTCCTCAGTCGTCACTTCGATCATAGGAGTAATCTCTGCCTTATCCAGCTTGGGTTTAGCTGCAGCTTTTTTCGTTTGAAAATCAAAGGCTGGTTTCTCTTCCGCTGGAGGAGGTGCCATCTGTTCCAGTTGTTCCATAGCACGGAGCGCTTCCTCATTGGCCGCTTGAACAATCTGCTCATTTTCAGCATGAAAGGCTTCTTCCTGCTCTTGGGTCAGGATATCATTCTTCTCTACTTGACAGTTGAAAGTTGGAAAACCAAACTTTTCAAGTTGTTTGGCTAAATTAGGAAGATGATTCTTTTTAAAATGTTCCTTATCAATCGCCTCAGATCCTTCAATAAATAGCTGATTGCCCTCCGCACGAACTTGCAAATTTTGATAAAGGGACTTAAAACCTTGACTAGCACATGGGCCTTCAGAAAAAGCCTCCCTATAGTAGGCCTGCAAGAGCTGATTTGAAAATTCTTGAGACCGAGCCTTAATTTCGAAAACAGCTTTATTGCCTGTCTTAGAAAATTCTTCGCTCAAACCTTTCTTTAATTCTAAAAAGATTTCAATCGGTAAAATATTAGAAAATACGAAATGAAACTCCCATACCTTACTAATTTTATGAACCACAACTCGCTCAATATCAGCCTGTGCTAAAGCAGGAGCCTGTCTCATTTCAGAAGGCATCCCCAGTTGATTCATCAAAATTTCAAAACTATTTGACATTCATTTTCCTCACATTATTCTCCTACTATTTTACCATACTTAGAGGTGTTTTCTAAAGACAAAAGGAAGCCACTAAGTGACTTCCTTCTAGAGTGAGGACTGATTAGTCTTCACCTTTGTTTTTCTTAATGATTTCTTCTTGTACTGACTTAGGTACATCTTCGTAGTGGTCAAATACCATCATAAATGTACCACGTCCTTGAGATGCAGAACGAAGAACTGTTGCGTAACCGAACATTTCAGCAAGTGGAACGTAAGCACGAACGATTTGGCTGTTACCATGTGCTTCCATACCATCTACACGTCCACGACGAGCAGTTACGTGCCCCATAACATCACCAAGGTTTTCTTCTGGAACAGTGATTGTTACAAGCATCATTGGCTCAAGGATAGCTGGTTGTGCTGATTTAGCAGCTTCTTTAAGGGCAAGTGAAGCCGCGATCTTGAAGGCAGTTTCAGATGAGTCGACATCGTGGTATGAACCATCGTAAAGCTTAGCTTTAACGTCAACCATTGGGTAACCTGCAAGAACACCGTTAGCCATAGATTCTACCAAACCTTTTTCAACCGCTGGGATAAATTCACGAGGAACCACACCACCGACGATTGCGTTTTCGAATTCGAATCCTTTACCTTCTTCGTTTGGAGTAAATTCAATCCATACATCACCGAATTGACCTTTACCACCAGACTGACGTTTGAAGAATCCACGTGCTTGAGTAGAAGCGCGGAATGTTTCACGGTAAGATACTTGAGGAGCACCTACGTTTGCTTCAACTTTGAACTCACGACGCATACGGTCAACAAGGACGTCAAGGTGAAGCTCACCCATACCTGAGATAACTGTTTCTCCAGTTTCAACGTTTGTTTCAACGCGGAATGTTGGATCTTCTTCAGCCAATTTTTGAAGGGCGATACCCATCTTATCTTGGTCAGCTTTAGATTTTGGCTCAACCATCAATTGGATAACTGGTTCTGGAACGTTGATTGACTCAAGGATGATTTTAGCTTTTTCATCTGTCAATGAGTCACCAGTTGTAGTATCTTTCAAACCAACGGCAGCAGCGATATCACCTGAGTAAACAGTGTCGATTTCTTGACGGCTGTTAGCGTGCATTTGAAGGATACGTCCGATACGTTCACGTTTACCTTTAGAAGTGTTTAATACGTAAGAACCTGATTGAAGCACACCTGAGTAAACACGGAAGAATGTCAAACGACCTACGAATGGGTCAGTCATGATCTTGAAAGCAAGAGCTGCAAATGGCTCATCATCAGATGCTGGACGAGTTTCTTCAGCGTCTGTATCTGGGTTAACACCTTTTATTGCTGGGATGTCAAGTGGGCTTGGAAGGTAGTCGATAACCGCATCAAGCATCAATTGAACACCTTTGTTCTTGAAGGCAGAACCACACAATACTGGGAAGAATTCAACGTTGATAGTCGCTTTACGGATACCAGCTTTCAATTCTTCGTTAGTGATTTCTTCACCTTCGAGGTATTTCATCATCAATTCTTCGTCAGTTTCAGCAACTGCTTCGATCAATTTTTCACGGTATTCTTGAGCTTGGTCAAGGTATTCAGCTGGGATGTCTTCTTCAAGGATATCTGTACCAAGGTCGTTAGTATAGATTTCAGCTTTCATCTTGATCAAGTCGATGATTCCACGGAAATCATCTTCAGAACCGATTGGCAATTGAATTGGGTGTGCGTTTGCTTGAAGACGATCGTGAAGTGTGCTTACAGAGTATAGGAAGTCAGCACCGATTTTGTCCATTTTGTTGGCAAATACGATACGTGGAACTCCATACTCAGTTGCTTGACGCCAAACTGTTTCAGTTTGAGGCTCAACACCTGATTGTGAGTCAAGAACGGTAACCGCACCATCCAATACACGAAGAGAACGTTGTACTTCGATTGTGAAGTCCACGTGTCCTGGTGTGTCGATGATGTTTACGCGGTGGTTGTTCCATTGAGCTGTTGTCGCAGCAGATGTGATAGTGATACCACGCTCTTGCTCTTGCTCCATCCAGTCCATTTGTGACGCACCTTCGTGAGTTTCACCGATTTTGTGGATTTTACCAGTGTAGTAAAGAATACGCTCAGTAGTTGTTGTTTTACCAGCATCGACGTGAGCCATGATACCGATATTACGAGTTTTTTCAAGTGAAAATTCGCGTGCCATGAGGTTTGTTTCTCCTATTTATTTTTGATTTCTATTCTATTATAACACGATTTTAATAAAAACGGATAGGCAGGACCTACCCGTTCTAAATGTTTTCATGCTATTGTTGGTTTCAACTTGTAGATTTACAAATTGAATCGAACTCGGGCTAAAGTTAATTAGCCGATTTGAGCCGGAACGGGATGCTGTGTGAAAAAGATAAACTTCCTTGTATTCGTCGAATACTGCGTCAGTTTCCTATTTTCATCTTGCATCCTTACCGTTCCTAGCATCATGATATAGTTGAGCTCAAGCTAAAAGTCTGGAGAAAAAGATGAATCTCATTGGTTGCAATCGCAACCTGCTTTGATTCCCTATTTTCTCTGGGACTTTCTTAACGCTTTCGCATCCTATCTTACCAACGGAAGTGTGCGAATGCACGGTTAGCTTCAGCCATACGGTGAGTGTCTTCACGTTTCTTAACTGCTGCACCAGTGTTGTTAGCAGCATCCAAGATTTCTTTTGCAAGACGGTCTTGCATTGTGTGTTCACCACGAAGACGAGCGATTGTTACCAACCAACGAAGTCCAAGTGTTGTACGACGTTCTGGACGAACTTCAACTGGGACTTGGTAGTTAGAACCACCAACACGGCGTGCACGTACTTCAAGTACAGGCATGATGTTTTCCATAGCTGTTTCAAATACTTCAAGTGCATCGTTGCCAGTAGCTTCTTTGATTTGCTCAAAAGCACCATAAACGATTGAAGCAGCAGTACCACGTTTACCGTCAAGCATAACGCGGTTGATAAGACGAGTAACTAGTTGTGAATTGTAAAGCGGATCTGGCAATACGTCACGTTTTGGAGCTCTATTTTTACGACTCATTTCTCTTTATCCCCTTTCCTTATGCTTTTGGACGTTTAGTACCGTATTTAGAACGGCCTTGTTTACGATCGTTAACACCTGCAGTATCAAGTGCACCACGGACGATATGGTAACGTACCCCTGGAAGGTCTTTTACACGTCCACCACGAAGAAGCACCACGCTGTGCTCTTGCAAGTTGTGTCCGATACCTGGGATGTAGGCAGTAACTTCGATAAGGTTGCTCAAACGTACACGAGCAAATTTACGAAGGGCTGAGTTAGGTTTTTTAGGTGTCATTGTTCCAACACGAGTTGCAACACCACGTTTTTGTGGTGAAGAAACGTTTGTTTGAACTTTTTTATGACTGTTGTAACCAACGTTCAAAGCTGGTGATTTAGATTTTTCTACTTTTGATTTACGCGGTTTGCGAACCAATTGGTTAATTGTAGGCATCTACATTCTCCTGTGTTTTTTTATTTTTGGTGATGATACACTTGGTGACAGCTATCATCTGTGTGTACTTTTGCAACATTTGTCAGCACGTCCCTGTACACTCTTGAGAGACCAAAAGTAAAAAGTACCGTCTATTATTGTAACAAAATTTTCCCTTGGTTGTCAAGATATTTTTCTTTTTTTATTCTTAATTTTAGCTCTTTTGTAGTGCTCCCCCAAAAAAGAAAAAGGAGGAATCCCACCCTCCTAAAGTTAGTATTGTTCCATTCAATCCCATCAATTTTAACACATAATGTTCAAAAAATATTATATCATCACAACCAACCAGATTCTTTCGCGATATTAGCTGCCTCTGTTCGATTACCTGCATCTAGTTTCGAAAGAATATTGGTGACATAGTTTCGGACGGTTCCGTTTGATAAATAAAGTTGATCTGCAATTTCTTGATTGGATAAACCCTTAGCAATTCCCTCTAAAACAGCAATCTCTTGTTCTGTCAACGGATTGGGATGGGTCATCATGACTTCCATCAACTCTGGAGAATATTCCTTGCGTCCCTCTAACACCGTATGCAAGGTTTGCATGAGGTCTGCAATGTTTCTTTCTTTTAATACATAAGCATCTACTCCAGCCTTGACCGCACGTTCAAAATACCCAGGACGCTTGAAGGTCGTCACCACAACCACCTTTGTTTCTAGATTTTCTGCTCGTATCCACTCCAAGACTTCAAGACCTGTCTTAACAGGCATTTCTACGTCAAGGATGGCGATATCTACAGACTCCTTTTCTAATAGTTGAATTGCTTCTTGCCCATTTTTGGCTTGAAGGACAGACTCCACATCCGATTGAAGCGTGAGCAACTGGCACATAGCATCTCGCAACATACTTTGATCTTCTGCGACTAATACTTTCATCTAGTTTCTCTCCTTATAAGCTAGTCGAACCTGAACTTCTGTCGGTTGTTTTTGACTAATCACCTTTACCTCTCCCGAAAATGGAAGGACACGATCTCGAACTGTATGGAGGTCATCCCCCTTTATAGAAGTAAAGCCACAGCCATCATCTCTCACTGTTAGAATGAGTTCTTTCTCTGTCCGTTCTAATCTTAAGTAAGCTTTAGACGCTTTAGCATGTTTGATGATGTTGGTCACTAATTCAAGCAAAATCATGGAAGCCGTTGACTCCAATTCCTGAGTTAAGCTAGCTGTATCTAGTTGATTAGCTATTTCCACCTCAATCCCAGCAATTTCCAGCATCTTTTTGACAGTTTCAAGTTCTAATGTTAAAGTCCGTGATTTCAGATTTTCCACAATGGTTCTCACTTCATTCATGGAATCCTTGCTGAGCTGGTGAATTTCTTTTAATTCCTTTTCCACCTGTGGATAAGCCTGTATTTGAAATAACTGCAAGGCTAGATCAGTTTTAACACTCAGCATAGCAAAGGTATGTCCCAAACTATCATGCAAATCTTGACCGATACGATTGCGCTCATTTTCAGCAAGCAATAGATTTATCTGGGCATTTTGCTTAGCCTGTGCTTCTTTCAAATCCTCCACAATCCGAATCCGAATCAAACCAAAAGTCATTAAATCGATAAAAGTGATAATTCCAAGCAGATAGACTAGAAACTCAACTTCAACTTCCTGAAAAATCAAAAGTTGCCCCACAACAAGGAATTGAGCAAGGAGAAAAGTCCGGACATGTAAAGAATTAAAACTACGTACGCCGAAATGATAAATTAAGAGATTGGCAAGGAAAAAGAAGAACCAGATATAATTTACACCAACAAAGGCAGTATTCCCAGCTACATAGGCTAGCATAATCACCCAACAGAGCCAGGATAAACGCTGACTCTTGGTGGTTAAAACACCTAAGTAAGCCAAGACAAACAGAATGTCAATCAACAAATGCCAGCTAGGAAGCTCCCCAGTCACTACAGGCAGGATGGGGAAAATCATAAAAATTAAACTGGCCCAAAACATATAATGTATGCTTTTCAGTCTTTCAAGCATTAAGCATTCTCCTTATGACCTTGAAGGTAAATGGTCAAACCAAACAAAACTGCTGAAAAAACAAGTAGATAAACTGTGGCTGATAGATTGATGCTACCCTCGTTTAAGAAGGTCTTGAGCAACTCCATCAACTGATAAGTTGGTAGACACTTCCCGATTGCTTGCATCCAGTCTGGAAATAAAGAGATGGGCATCCAGAGTCCGCCTAAAACAGCCAAGCCTAGATAGAGAAGATTGCCCACGACAGACATCAGCTGACTAGAAGGCAAGAGTGTCAAGGTCAAGCCAAGCGCTACAAAAGCTACACTTCCTACTATCAGCAAGAGCGCAGCCCCAATCCAGCTTCCTAAAGGCATATCCACATCTCTGACCAAGTGCCCAACTGAGAAAACAACCAGGATTGAGACCAGATAATCAACCATCATACTTGTTATCTTTGATAGATAATATTCTACCATATTTACCGGAGTATGGCGCAATGTTTTCTGCCAGTTGTTGATTTTATCTGTATGTAAAACAGCTGGGAATGAAAACATAGCTGTCGACATCATGGAAAAGGCTGTCATGGAGATGAGGTAATCACGCATAAAATTAGCTGGTCCACCAGGTGTGTCCTGGTACATGCCTGAAAAGAATAAATAGAAGGCTGTCGGCATCCCTACGGATAATAGATAATAGACTAATTGTCGTTTGGTCAATAGAAATTCTATCTTGTTTAGTGCGATCCATTGTTTCATCTTAGTCATCTCCCTTCTGAGTTTCTTCAAAGATTGTATCCAACAAACTACGATTATTAACTTCAATTTCTTGAATCCTACATCCTGCTTGCACTAACAGTTGCCAAAAAGCATCCGCTTCACGTGTAACTACTTGCAAAGCATCTTGTTTTTGTGACCAGTTTTCAACCAAGTTAGACTGCTCAATGACTTCCTTGTATGCTAGAGGAAGGATAAAGTGCTTTTCAATCTCCTCACTGCGCATGGCTAGAGGTGTTGTATCGCGAATCAACTCTCCCTTATTCAAGACCAAGATTCGGTCCGCTGTATGCTCTACCTCTTCGATATAATGGGAGGAATAGAGAATGGTAACTCCCTTAGCTTTTAGTTCCTGAACAATTTCCCAAAAGCGTTGACGAGTTGAAGTATCCATGGCAGCAGTTGGTTCATCTAAAAAGACAAGCTTTGGTCGCCCAATCAAGGTCAAGACAAAAGAGAATAGACGCTTTTGTCCACCTGACAATTTTTCTGCGAATTGCTCTTTTTGTTGCTGGTCAAACTGCAATAGTTGATTGATTTCCTGGTTGCTCAAGGGATTTGGGTAAATGCTTTGAAAGAAAGCAATCAACTCTTTGACCTTTAATTTCTGAACGATGACATTTTCTTGAGGGAGGTAGGATCTTGTGTAGTCTAACTTAGAGCTCGTCACTGGCAAGCCTTGGATGGATACTTGACCGCTTGTGACCAGTTTATCTCCAAGCAAACAGTCCAAGAGTGTGGTCTTCCCAGCACCATTGGGACCAATCAAGGCGACGCATTCACCTTCAGCTATCTCAAAGGAAATATCCTTCAAAATAGCCTTGCCCTTGATGATTTTATTTAAGCTTTCTACCTTAATCATGTTCATGATATTCTCCTTTCAGCCACTCCTTTCCCATAGGAAAGGCGATAAAAATCATAAATCCTAGTCCCCAGGCACCACGGATGAATTGGTGAAGGAAGGCTTGATCGAACCAACCTGTAAACATTTCTACCAACCATACCACTAGTGATAGTCCAATAAAAAGATAGAGAAATGCTTTTTTCATTTTTCAAACTCCTTTTTCACATCTGATACTAATTTCAAACCTTCTCGGATAAGCCAGGACATCATTCCAAATCCTGCAAATAGCTCCCAAGGAAAATGATAGAAATCTTCATCCAATCCTGAGAACATGAGATAAGTCATGACTCCTGCTGCTACTAAACTCATTGCGACAATTACTTTATGTTTCATTTTTTCTTCCTCCACTTGATACATCTATTATAATTCTTTGAATCTACTGCCACTAGAAGCTTCTGTCATGAGGAAATATGACAAATGTCATAAAAGATTCTGTTCAAAACAAGCAAGATACACTATACAATAAAACACAAATAGAAAAATCTAAGGCAGCTTCCTCAAAAGAAATATCAAACCCCATTCACACTATAATGAAAACTAATACTTACCTAAACTCGTAATAGAAGCAATTTTTATAACATTGAAACATATATTATAGGTTCAACAAAAACTCTTCTATTGCTTTATTAAGAATTAATAAGAGTTATAAAATCTATAAAATTTCAATGTGTATAATTAACCACCGTATTATTAAACAGAGTAGGAAACAAAAAAGTATACTCTGATTTTCAATGAAGATCAGAGTATAAAATGAATTACTGAAATTCAAAAAAGAGAGAACCAAACTGATTCTCTCTTAATGTATATAATATCTAGTTTAAAAAAGAAAAAAGATACACTCACGTACCTCTGAAACGAATCGGGAAGACAGGATTCGAACCTGCGACACCTTGGTCCCAAACCAAGTACTCTACCAAGCTGAGCTACTTCCCGAGTTAAATAGAAAAATGCACCCTAGAGGAGTCGAACCTCTAACCGCCTGATTCGTAGTCAGGTACTCTATCCAGTTGAGCTAAGGGTGCTCTATATTATGCCGAGGACCGGAATCGAACCGGTACGATCGTTACCAATCGCAGGATTTTAAGTCCTGTGCGTCTGCCAGTTCCGCCACCCCGGCCTCTCTAAGCGAACGACGGGATTCGAACCCGCGACCCCCACCTTGGCAAGGTGGTGTTCTACCACTGAACTACGTTCGCACTGTTTTCTTCTATCTAAAAATGCCGGCTACATGACTTGAACACGCGACCCTCTGATTACAAATCAGATGCTCTACCAACTGAGCTAAGCCGGCTCATTTATTATATCTTAATGCGGGTTAAGGGACTTGAACCCCCACGCCGTTAAGCGCCAGATCCTAAATCTGGTGCGTCTGCCAATTCCGCCAAACCCGCAGATATGACCCGTACTGGGCTCGAACCAGTGACCCATTGATTAAAAGTCAATTGCTCTACCAACTGAGCTAACGAGTCTAAAATAACTTACGTTATTTCAAACGGTCCCGACGGGAATCGAACCCGCGATCTTCGCCGTGACAGGGCGACGTGATAACCGCTACACTACGGGACCTTTGGGAGTTAACGGGATCGAACCGCTGACCCTCTGCTTGTAAGGCAGATGCTCTCCCAGCTGAGCTAAACTCCCTAGAGCTAAGCGACTTCCATATCTCACAGGGGGCAACCCCCAACTACTTCCGGCGTTCTAGGGCTTAACTTCTGTGTTCGGCATGGGTACAGGTGTATCTCCTAGGCTATCGTCACTTAACTCTGAGTAATACCTACTCAAAATTGAATATCTATTCAAACCAAGAAAACCTCTCGCTTTCATATTCTCAGTTACTTTGGATAAGTCCTCGAGCTATTAGTATTAGTCCGCTACATGTGTCGCCACACTTCCACTTCTAACCTATCTACCTGATCATCTCTCAGGGCTCTTACTGATATAAAATCATGGGAAATCTCATCTTGAGGTGGGTTTCACACTTAGATGCTTTCAGCGTTTATCCCTTCCCTACATAGCTACCCAGCGATGCCTTTGGCAAGACAACTGGTACACCAGCGGTAAGTCCACTCTGGTCCTCTCGTACTAGGAGCAGATCCTCTCAAATTTCCTACGCCCGCGACGGATAGGGACCGAACTGTCTCACGACGTTCTGAACCCAGCTCGCGTGCCGCTTTAATGGGCGAACAGCCCAACCCTTGGGACCGACTACAGCCCCAGGATGCGACGAGCCGACATCGAGGTGCCAAACCTCCCCGTCGATGTGAACTCTTGGGGGAGATAAGCCTGTTATCCCCAGGGTAGCTTTTATCCGTTGAGCGATGGCCCTTCCATACGGAACCACCGGATCACTAAGCCCGACTTTCGTCCCTGCTCGAGTTGTAGCTCTCGCAGTCAAGCTCCCTTATACCTTTACACTCTGCGAATGATTTCCAACCATTCTGAGGGAACCTTTGGGCGCCTCCGTTACCTTTTAGGAGGCGACCGCCCCAGTCAAACTGCCCGTCAGACACTGTCTCCGATAGGGATCACCTATCCGGGTTAGAGTGGCCATAACACAAGGGTAGTATCCCAACAACGTCTCCTTCGAAACTGGCGTCCCGATCTCATAGACTCCTACCTATCCTGTACATGTGGTACAGACACTCAATATCAAACTGCAGTAAAGCTCCATGGGGTCTTTCCGTCCTGTCGCGGGTAACCTGCATCTTCACAGGTACTAAAATTTCACCGAGTCTCTCGTTGAGACAGTGCCCAAATCATTACGCCTTTCGTGCGGGTCGGAACTTACCCGACAAGGAATTTCGCTACCTTAGGACCGTTATAGTTACGGCCGCCGTTTACTGGGGCTTCAATTCATACCTTCGCTTGCGCTAAGCACTCCTCTTAACCTTCCAGCACCGGGCAGGCGTCACCCCCTATACATCATCTTACGATTTAGCAGAGAGCTGTGTTTTTGATAAACAGTTGCTTGGGCCTATTCACTGCGGCTGACTTAAAGTCAGCACCCCTTCTCCCGAAGTTACGGGGTCATTTTGCCGAGTTCCTTAACGAGAGTTCTCTCGCTCACCTGAGGCTACTCGCCTCGACTACCTGTGTCGGTTTGCGGTACGGGTAGAGTATGTTTAAACGCTAGAAGCTTTTCTTGGCAGTGTGACGTCACTAACTTCGCTACTAAACTTCGCTCCCCATCACAGCTCAATGTTATAGATATAAGCATTTAACTCATATCACACCTCACTGCTTAGACAGACTCTTCCAATCGTCTGCTTTAGTTAGCCTACTGCGTCCCTCCATCACTACATACTCTAGTACAGGAATATCAACCTGTTGTCCATCGGATACACCTTTCGGTCTCTCCTTAGGTCCCGACTAACCCAGGGCGGACGAGCCTTCCCCTGGAAACCTTAGTCTTACGGTGGACAGGATTCTCACCTGTCTTTCGCTACTCATACCGGCATTCTCACTTCTATGCGTTCCAGCACTCCTCACGGTACACCTTCTTCACACATAGAACGCTCTCCTACCATACCTATAAAGGTATCCACAGCTTCGGTAAATTGTTTTAGCCCCGGTACATTTTCGGCGCAGGGTCACTCGACTAGTGAGCTATTACGCACTCTTTGAATGAATAGCTGCTTCTAAGCTAACATCCTAGTTGTCTGTGCAACCCCACATCCTTTTCCACTTAACAATTATTTTGGGACCTTAGCTGGTGGTCTGGGCTGTTTCCCTTTCGACTACGGATCTTAGCACTCGCAGTCTGACTGCCGACCATAATTCATTGGCATTCGGAGTTTATCTGAGATTGGTAATCCGGGATGGACCCCTCACCCAAACAGTGCTCTACCTCCAAGAATCTTAATGTCGACGCTAGCCCTAAAGCTATTTCGGAGAGAACCAGCTATCTCCAAGTTCGTTTGGAATTTCTCCGCTACCCACAAGTCATCCAAGCACTTTTCAACGTGCCCTGGTTCGGTCCTCCAGTGCGTCTTACCGCACCTTCAACCTGCTCATGGGTAGGTCACATGGTTTCGGGTCTACGTCATGATACTAATCCGCCCTATTCAGACTCGGTTTCCCTACGGCTCCGTCTCTTCAACTTAACCTCGCATCATAACGTAACTCGCCGGTTCATTCTACAAAAGGCACGCTCTCACCCATTAACGGGCTCGAACTTGTTGTAGGCACACGGTTTCAGGTTCTATTTCACTCCCCTCCCGGGGTGCTTTTCACCTTTCCCTCACGGTACTGGTTCACTATCGGTCACTAGGGAGTATTTAGGGTTGGGAGATGGTCCTCCCAGATTCCGACGGGATTTCTCGTGTCCCGCCGTACTCAGGATACTGCTAGGTACAAAGACTATTTTAAATACGAGGCTATTACTCTCTTTGGCTGATCTTCCCAAATCATTCTTCTATAATCTTTGAGTCCACATTGCAGTCCTACAACCCCGAAGAGTAAACTCTTCGGTTTGCCCTCCTGCCGTTTCGCTCGCCGCTACTAAGGCAATCGCTTTTGCTTTCTCTTCCTGCAGCTACTTAGATGTTTCAGTTCACTGCGTCTTCCTCCTCACATCCTTAACAGATGCGGGTAACAGGTAGTACCTGTTGGGTTCCCCCATTCGGAAATCCCTGGATCATCGCTTACTTACAGCTACCCAAGGCATGTCGTCGTTTGTCACGTCCTTCTTCGGCTCCTAGTGCCAAGGCATCCACCGTGCGCCCTTATTAACTTAACCTTATTTTTGACCTTTCAGTCATAAACTCTTATTAATACTACAGCGTTTTCGGTTTATTTTCTTGTTACTATTTGATATAGATATTCAATTTTCAATGTGCATTACTTGGTGATCTCTCACCAATGGAGCCTAGCGGGATCGAACCGCTGACCTCCTGCGTGCAAAGCAGGCGCTCTCCCAGCTGAGCTAAGGCCCCACAAGACCTCTCAAGACTAAACAAGACCAATGCGCAGTTCCTTATCCTTAGAAAGGAGGTGATCCAGCCGCACCTTCCGATACGGCTACCTTGTTACGACTTCACCCCAATCATCTATCCCACCTTAGGCGGCTGGCTCCTTACGGTTACCTCACCGACTTCGGGTGTTACAAACTCTCGTGGTGTGACGGGCGGTGTGTACAAGGCCCGGGAACGTATTCACCGCGGCGTGCTGATCCGCGATTACTAGCGATTCCGACTTCATGTAGGCGAGTTGCAGCCTACAATCCGAACTGAGACTGGCTTTAAGAGATTAGCTTGCCGTCACCGGCTTGCGACTCGTTGTACCAGCCATTGTAGCACGTGTGTAGCCCAGGTCATAAGGGGCATGATGATTTGACGTCATCCCCACCTTCCTCCGGTTTATTACCGGCAGTCTCGCTAGAGTGCCCAACTGAATGATGGCAACTAACAATAGGGGTTGCGCTCGTTGCGGGACTTAACCCAACATCTCACGACACGAGCTGACGACAACCATGCACCACCTGTCACCTCTGTCCCGAAGGAAAACTCTATCTCTAGAGCGGTCAGAGGGATGTCAAGACCTGGTAAGGTTCTTCGCGTTGCTTCGAATTAAACCACATGCTCCACCGCTTGTGCGGGCCCCCGTCAATTCCTTTGAGTTTCAACCTTGCGGTCGTACTCCCCAGGCGGAGTGCTTAATGCGTTAGCTGCGGCACTAAACCCCGGAAAGGGTCTAACACCTAGCACTCATCGTTTACGGCGTGGACTACCAGGGTATCTAATCCTGTTTGCTCCCCACGCTTTCGAGCCTCAGCGTCAGTTACAAGCCAGAGAGCCGCTTTCGCCACCGGTGTTCCTCCATATATCTACGCATTTCACCGCTACACATGGAATTCCACTCTCCCCTCTTGCACTCAAGTTAAACAGTTTCCAAAGCGTACTATGGTTAAGCCACAGCCTTTAACTTCAGACTTATCTAACCGCCTGCGCTCGCTTTACGCCCAATAAATCCGGACAACGCTCGGGACCTACGTATTACCGCGGCTGCTGGCACGTAGTTAGCCGTCCCTTTCTGGTAAGATACCGTCACAGTGTGAACTTTCCACTCTCACACTCGTTCTTCTCTTACAACAGAGCTTTACGATCCGAAAACCTTCTTCACTCACGCGGCGTTGCTCGGTCAGACTTCCGTCCATTGCCGAAGATTCCCTACTGCTGCCTCCCGTAGGAGTCTGGGCCGTGTCTCAGTCCCAGTGTGGCCGATCACCCTCTCAGGTCGGCTATGTATCGTCGCCTTGGTGAGCCGTTACCCCACCAACTAGCTAATACAACGCAGGTCCATCTGGTAGTGATGCAATTGCACCTTTTAAGCAAATGTCATGCAACATCTACTGTTATGCGGTATTAGCTATCGTTTCCAATAGTTATCCCCCGCTACCAGGCAGGTTACCTACGCGTTACTCACCCGTTCGCAACTCATCCAGAGAAGCAAGCTCCTCCTTCAGCGTTCTACTTGCATGTATTAGGCACGCCGCCAGCGTTCGTCCTGAGCCAGGATCAAACTCTCATTAAAAGTTTGAGTTCTCACTCATTTCTGTCACTGACAGATTTATTGTTTTTTCATTGTTCAGTACTACAACCTTAGTTGTAGTGCCCTGCACATTGGTTCGTCTTGTTCAGTTTTCAAAGGTCTTTGTCACTCGCTTCTCTCAAGTGACAACTATATTAGTATATCACAGTCGCTTTCGCTTGTCAACACTTTTTTGAAACTTTTTTAAAACTTTTTTCATCAAGTGTTTCAACCGCAACATACCATAGTCCGTACGGGATTCGAACCCGTGTTACCGCCGTGAAAAGGCGGTGTCTTAACCCCTTGACCAACGGACCAGAGTTGTTGTTTTCAACTCTTACTATTATACCGGCTTTTCAAACTTTGTCAACACCTTTTTTAAACTTTTTTTACTTTTTTGCATGAATTCCTAATGAGTACGGATGTCAAACTCTTTAAACACAATACGTAAGTCCTTTAGCACTCTTTGACGCCCTCGGAAGCGTTCATCTCTTAAGACGCGTTCTAACTCTTCTCGTTGCTCTTTATTTTGTTTGTTTCTATAAGCTCTTAGTGTTTCATGAAAGAGATAATAGTCATCTAGCCAGAGTCCTCCCTCACTTATACGATGACTTATCTCACCCACTTCTTCATAAAGCTCTTTATTATATCTTCGTTTGTGGCTTTCTTGCTTACGGATATAGTCTAAAATTCGATTTCGAAACTTGGTTTTGAAATATTTACGTAAGCGAGGGATATCTTCTACCAATCCTTCTTCTTTACTAATCAATTCATGTAAGCAAATCATTCCCTCTTGGTCCCAATCCGATAGTTCCCATAAATGCAAGTAATATTCATTTCTACTCTTATATACAATTCCCTGGACTTCTTTATACAATTCTTTAATCATTCTTTTCCCCTTTCTAGATACAGTCTAACAGATTCAGATACACTTTTGGTACATTTCATCCATTCTGTTCCCTTTAGCTCCTCAACTGCACAAAAAAAGAGAGGTCTTGCCTCTCTTTGGGTTATAATTCTGCGATTTGGTTTAGGTTTACTTCTGCAACTGTGTCATTACCAAACATAGAGATAATCATCTTCACTTTATTGTTATCAATCTCCGTAATCTTACCAGTATAGTCTGCAAAAGCTCCATCAATAATACGTACAGTTTGACCAACTTCAACATCGATATCAAACTCTTGTACAGTTTGTCCCATAGAAACCAAGATATCACGAATTTCTTGTTCCAATAATGGTGTTGGTTTTGATCTATTTCCGTGAGATCCGACGAATCCTGTAACATTTGGTGTATTTCGAACAACAAACCAAGCTTCATCTGTCATGACCATTTCTACAAGAACATAACCTGGAAAGCGATTTTCTTCTACTTCTTTTCTCTTTCCATTTTTTTCAACTTGCACTGTTTGTGTTGGAATTTCAACGCGTAGAATATTATCCAACATATTGTAGGTTTGTGCACGTTGTAATAGATTTTCTTTCACCTTATTTTCATAACCAGAATAAGTTTGTAAAACAAACCATCCTTTATCAAAACTATCCATGATATTTCCTTTCATAAATAGAAGATTTTTAGTGTACTTTCACTACTCTTCTAAAAAATGTTAATAAATCGAATCAAACCTGAAACAATCAACTGGTCAAAAATGTAAATAATTACTACAAAGAAAGCTGTGTATTCCATGATAGAACGAAAATCTCTCCAGCTTTCCTTGCGAGTTGGCCATGTTGTGTCTTTAAGAAGTCTAAAAATATCTCCAATAAAACGCATCGCTCTCTCCTATCTCGTTTCTCTGTGTGTAGTGTACTTGCCACAATGCTTACAAAATTTATTTACTTCTAGTCGTGTAGGCTTGGGGGTTCCACTAATCTTGATTGAATAGTTTCTCGAACCACAAACCGCACAAGCTAGGCTTGCTTTTTTTAGTGCCATAACGCCTCCATCTTATCTATTATAACAAGAAAGCCAGGCTTTGACAAGCATCTTAGCGAAATAGATTGACTACCGAATCCCATATTGTTTGAGCCTTTTCCTTAATCTTCGCATCTGAGATAGCCCGGCTAGCCTCATCTACTAGACTTTGCGCACGTCCTCGAATATCAGACAAATTATCATCTGTCTGGCTATTATCATTGGTTTGTACTTGTCTTTTTGTATTGGCTGGTGCAATTCCATTTTGCTTATAAGCATTTTCAACTGTAAAGGTACTTCCTGGCGTATAAGGTAAAATGGTATTGGCAATGTTTCTAAAGACATGAGCTGCACCATTTGAAGTAGATCCTGCTAGATAGTGATTTTCATCAGTGGTCGGGAAACCAAGCCAGTGACTAATCACTACATCTGGAGTATAACCAATCACCCACTGGTCACTTGTGTACTCCGGATTGAAAACTGCTTCAGTTGTTCCAGTTTTCCCTGCCATGACATAGTCTGCAGGCGATGAACTAATACCGGTACCGTTGGTGAATGTCCCCAACATCATACTGGTCATCTTATCAGCTACAGCTTTATCAATCACCCGTTTTTGTGAATTTTTATGGCTCGCAACAACCTGACCACTAGCATTTTCAATTCTACTAATAAAATGAGCTTCCGGCATTAAACCTTCATTTGCAAAGGCAGCATATGCTTGAGCCATTTGCATAGGATTGGTTTCGACACCACTTCCCAAGGCGACACCAAGAACACGGTCGACCTTTTCCATGTTGAGTCCAAATTTTTCGCCTGCCTCAAAAGCCTTATCAACACCCAAATCATTAACAGTAGCAACAGCAGGTAGATTAAGCGATTCTGCCAAGGCTTGATACATGGGAACTTCTCGACTCTTTTTGATTCCTGCATAGTTATCTACCTTATAGTTGTCATACTTCATGGTATGGTTATCCAACTGCTTGTTCAAAGCCCAACCTGCCTCAACTGCTGGCGTATAAACAACTAAAGGCTTAATTGTAGAGCCAGGGCTACGTTTTGATTGAGTTGCATAGTTGAAATTCCGGAATCCAGTTTTATCATTGCCAGCAATCTGACCGACAACTCCACGAACTCCACCTGTTTTCGGTTCGAGAGCTACACTTCCTGATTGAGCAAATGTTCCATCCTCTGCCCTCGGAAATAGAGCTGTATTTTCATAGACAACCTGCATATTTGCTTGGTAGTTTTGGTCCAGCTCTGTATAAATGCGGTAGCCATTATTTACGATTTCTTCCTCTGTTAGATTATACTTAGAAACAGCTTCATTAACCACCGCATCAAAGTAAGAAGGATAGCGATAATCTGAGATTTTCCCTTCATACTTATCGTGCAATTGCGAATTCATATCAACTTCTGCAGCTTCGGTTTCTTGGTTTTTATCAATATATCCTGCTGCAACCATATTTTGTAAGACAGTGTCGCGACGATTGGTAGAATCTTGTACGGAATTCAAAGGATTATACAGTTCCGGCCCTTTGAGCATCCCTGCCAGAGTCGCAGCTTGATCCAGACTCACTTCTGATGCAGAAACTCCAAAGTATTTCTTACTCGCATCTTCTACACCCCACACACCATTTCCAAAATAGGCATTGTTAAGGTACATGGTTAGGATCTGATCCTTGCTATATTTTTTAGTCAATTCTAAAGCCAAGAAAAATTCTTTCGCTTTTCTCTCAACAGTTTGATCCTGCGACAAATAGGCATTTTTAGCCAGCTGTTGGGTAATAGTAGAGCCACCACCTGAACGTCCAGCAGTGACAATCGCCAAGAAGAAACGACCATAGTTAATCCCGTCGTTTTTATAGAAAGAACGGTCTTCTGTCGCAATAACAGCATTCTGCAAATTTTTACTGATACCAGTCAATTCAACGTAGGTTCCCTTTTGACCAGATAAGGCACCAGCCTCTTTTTCTTCACGGTCAAAAATGATAGTCCGAGTTTTCAAGGCGTTTTGCAAATCGTTAACATTGGTTGACTTAGCTACAGCAAACAAATAGGTTCCAACTAGCAAGCCTGCACTCAAACCTAGTATAAGGACAATCTTTGTTAGATGATAACGACGCCAGAATTTTCGAATTGGACCTACTTGGGCTAATTTTTTTCGATCACTACGAGAGCGACGTAAGCTAGTAGAATCAGAGTCCTCTAGTTCACTTGTTTCTTTTTTAAAAAGAGAAAGAAATTTCTCAAACAATTTATCTAATTTCATGCGTTTATTTTATCATCTTCATCATAGGAAGACAAGAATTTAGCTATTTCCTATCCAAATAGGGCTTTTTTTGTTACAATATCTGTATGCAATTCACATTTACATTACCAGACTCTCTACCTCAAATGACGGTAAAGCAATTACTCGAGGAACAACTCCTCATCCCTAGAAAAATCCGTCATTTTTTGAGAATTAAGAAACATATTTTGATAAATCAAGAAGAAATCCACTGGAACGAGACGGTAAACCCTGGAGATATTTGCCAATTGACTTTTGACGAGGAAGATTATCCCGAAAAAGAAATTCCTTGGGGCAACCCAAACCTCATTCAGGAAGTTTATCAAGATCAACACTTGATTATTGTCAACAAACCAGAGGGGATGAAAACGCATGGTAATCAGCCAAACGAAATCGCCCTTCTTAACCATGTCAGTGCCTATGTGGGCCAAACCTGCTATGTCGTTCATCGTCTAGACATGGAAACCAGTGGTTTGGTTCTCTTTGCCAAAAATCCTTTTATCCTACCTATTCTCAATCGCTTACTAGAGAAAAAAGAGATTTCTAGGGAATATTGGGCACAGATCGACGGACATATCAACAGCAAAGAACTTGTTTTCAAAGACAAAATCGGACGTGATCGCCATGACCGCAGAAAGCGAATAGTTGATACAAAAAATGGCCAACATGCCGAAACGCATGTAAGCAGATTAAAGCAATTCCCAGACAAAACTTCCTTGGTTCGTTGCAAACTAAAGACCGGGCGAACCCATCAGATTCGTGTGCACCTTTCGCATCATAACTTCCCTATTTTAGGTGACCCTCTCTATAATAGTAAATCAAAAACAAGTCGACTTATGCTCCACGCCTTTAGACTGTCCTTTACCCATCCGCTTACTCTAGAGAAATTAAGCTTCACTACCCTATCAGATACTTTTGAAAAAGAATTAAAAAAGAATGGATGATTGTGTCATCCATTTTTTAATATTTAAAAAGCAAGACCAGAGGCCTTGCTTTTTATCGACTCATGAATTATTTAGCGATTTTTGCGAAGTATTCAAGAGTACGAACAAGTTGTGCAGTGTATGACATTTCGTTGTCGTACCATGATACAACTTTAACCAATTGTTTACCGTCAACGTCAAGAACTTTAGTTTGAGTTGCGTCAAACAATGAACCGTAAGACATACCTACGATATCTGAAGATACGATTGGATCTTCTGTGTAACCGTATGATTCGTTTGAAGCTGCTTTCATAGCTGCGTTCACTTCATCAACAGTAACGTTCTTTTCAAGAACTGCTACCAATTCAGTAACTGATCCAGTTGGAGTTGGAACGCGTTGTGCAGATCCGTCAAGTTTACCGTTCAATTCTGGGATTACAAGACCGATAGCTTTTGCAGCACCAGTTGAGTTAGGAACGATGTTTGCAGCACCAGCGCGAGCACGGCGAAGGTCACCACCACGGTGTGGTCCGTCAAGGATCATTTGGTCACCAGTGTAAGCGTGGATAGTAGTCATCAATCCTTCAACAACACCAAAGTTATCTTGAAGAGCTTTAGCCATAGGAGCCAAGCAGTTTGTAGTACATGAAGCACCTGAGATAACTGTTTCAGTACCGTCAAGAACGTCGTGGTTAGTGTTGAATACAACTGTTTTAACGTCGTTTCCACCAGGAGCAGTGATAACAACTTTTTTAGCTCCACCAGCGTGCAAGTGTTTTTCAGCAGCTGCTTTCTTAGCAAAGAAACCAGTAGCTTCAAGAACGATTTCTACACCGTCGTTAGCCCAGTCGATTTGTTCTGGATCACGTTCAGCAGAAACTTTGATGAATTTACCGTTAACTTCAAATCCACCTTCTCTAACTTCAACAGTACCGTCGAAACGACCTTGAGTTGTGTCGTATTTCAACAAGTGTGCAAGCATAACTGGATCTGTAAGGTCGTTGATACGAGTAACTTCAACACCTTCTACGTTTTGGATACGACGGAAAGCAAGACGACCGATACGTCCGAAACCGTTAATACCAACTTTAACTACCATTAGTGATTTCCTCCTTATGAAAATCATGAAATTTTTATTGTGAAAAGAGTAACTTGAATCACTACAAATCACCTTTCAACAAACCTATTATATAACTATTTAAGTTTAATTGCAAGTACGGGCATTGTTTTTCTATGTTAGTTTCTTTTTTAAACTGTAAATCAAGGAATCCCTTACTATTCATATCGTAGCGATTCTACAGGATCCATTTTACTAATTTTACGCGCCGGGAAGTAAGCTGATACATAACCAAGCAAGAGAGCGAAAGCTAGAGTTCCTAAAACAGATAACAAATTTAATTCAAAAACCTTCGTGATGGATGGGTAAAAGTGATTTACAATCGCATTCGCCAAACTTCCCACCCCTTGTGCAACCAAAAATGCCAGCAGCAAGGCGATCCCTACAATCCAGATAGCCTCGTAAATAAAAATCCCTTTGACATCATGATTTTGATAACCAACTGCCTTCATGACACCTATTTCCTTAGAACGTTGCATGATATTGATGTAAATGATGATACCAATCATGACCGCTGCTACCACAATAGCTTGTGATGAAAGTACAATCAATAATCCCTGAATGACACGAATAAAAGTAATCACAATATCAAGAACCTTCTGTTGAGAAAGAACAGTATACTTCTTATTTTTCTGTAATTCTTCTGTTACCACTTTTGTCTGTGATGGATCTTTGAGTTCCAAGATAAAATAAGATACAGCTTTTGTAAATCCAGCTTCTTTCAAAATTGTTTCCATTTGACTAGACGGCATGAAACTGTTGCTGTCCTCCATGTCATCTTCATCATTGATTACACGTACAATCTTCGTTTGAAATTGAGCAGTCTTGCTAGCTTCGGCAGCATTTTCTACAATGCTGGCTGAAACTGATTTGCCAATAAGATCAGTAGCTGTCAGATTCTTTTCTGTCTGTTCATTCCAATTTTTTAGTAAACTGCTTGGAATCGTCAATCCCTGTTCATTTGCATCAGTATAGAGGGAACCAGCCAATACTTTGTCCGCCTCATTACTACTAACAGAAATACTTGTATCCTCATAGAGACTCACTACTTGAGCATAAGAAGGCATCGTTTGACTCAGATCCATTTCTTGCCCATCTATAGTAATATTTGACATGGTCATCCCAAAAGGACTCTCCAAATATTTAATAGCTTCTTTCCCAACTGTATCCGTGATATAGTTCTTATCATCTTGGTTCAAAAAGCCTCGTCCAACATTTTTTGTGTTTAAAGCAATCTGAACTTGAGAAGGGATTTGACCTCCATTCGTATTTTCATCAATCATCGAAATCAATGCATTTCCCAAGCCGAAAGAAATTAAGACTCCTACAAAACCGATTGAGGTTGCTAGCGCAATCAATAGGTTACGCCATTTTCTTTCCATAAAGTTATTTAAAGAAAGTTTGAATTTATTTTTCAATGATAATCCTTTATTTTTTGACTTCTTCAACGACTTCACCATCCTTCATTTTGATAATCACATCTGCATATTCGGCAACCTCTGGATTATGGGTTACAATCAGTACTGTTTTCCCTGTTTGGGCTAATTTTTTAAACACTTCCAATACCTTTTCTTGGGATTGAGAATCCAGCGAACCCGTTGGCTCATCTGCTACAATCATATCAGGCTGATTTACCAGTGCACGCGCTATTGCTACGCGTTGCTTTTGCCCACCAGAAAGTTGTTTAACATTTTTAGCCATAAAAGGCTCCATGCCCAAGTTACTTAATTGCTCCTTTGCAATCATTGTCATCTCCCTGTCAGATAAATCTTTGACATAGAGAGGGAGCTTGACATTGTCCAAGACAGACTGATGAGGAATGAGGTTAAAGTTTTGAAACACAAATCCAATCTTATCTTTACGAAATTGAGTTAGTTCAATCTCTGATAAGTCACGGAGGGATTCCCCTTTAAACTCTAAATCTCCTTCATATTGTCTATCTAAACCGCTGATGATGTTTAGTAAACTGGTTTTGCCACAGCCTGACGGACCGTAAATCGCTGTAATTTTACCTTTTGCAATCTGCAGGTTAATATTTCTTAGAGCCTGCTCTTGATGTTTACCGTCCAAAGTGTAAAACTTTGAAATATTTTTAATGGATAAAATGGACATTCTTTCCCCCTTATTTAAAACCGTTATCGTCATACATCGTACTGATAGAAAATCCTTCAAGTTGATTGACCCTATAGGCCTACTACTTAAAATTTTCTCTCTATTGCCTAGTTTGCTTCTGGATGTATAGCAAGTAATACTCTTCGAAAATCAAATTCAAACCACGTCAACGTCGCCTTGCCGTACTCAAGTACAGCCTGCGGCTAGTTTCCTAGTTTGCTCTTTGATTTTCATTGAGTATAAAATTCATTTTAACAAAAAAGCGACATTTCCCCAATGACAGAAATGTCACTCCTATAAATCATTTAATAATACCTTTCTAAGTCTTCGCTCCATTCCTTATCTAAACTAACGAGTAACTTCTCATTACCAAACATCCTCGCCATCATTTTTGCTTCTTCATACTTTTGTTTGGCTGTATCATAATCGGTATGAATATAATATTTCCACTCCACCATCAAGACAATCGGTTGCTTTTGGAAATCTCGTGTTTTTTGTCCTATTTTATTTAAGGTCTCGACTGCCCTCTTAAAATAATGAAACAGCCCCATAATTTCTATACAAGCTAAAGAAGCTAACAAGGAATCTCTAAGTAAGTCCAAACAATCGAATTCTATCTTATCAACCTGAGAACTTAATTTGTCATGAAAATAAAGAATAGTTTCATGCTCAGACTTTTTTATCTCACCCTCGTTTAAACCATCCATTAACTGACAAAGAAAATACAGTCTCAACTTCAACAATTCCTCAGCCCTATATACATCTCTGGATAGTAAGTCTTGAAGACTGTCCTCAATCACACTGCTTCCATATAAGGAATTACTAGTCATTCTCACTGCATCTATAGCTTGAAGACAATCCACTAGCACTTTCTCATCACGTGGCAAATCATCATAAAAGGTCTCAAAAATCTCATCAAAATATTCTTCCTTCTGTTCCTGTAACTCTTTGTCTCCGTAGTCAGGATGACGAAGAAGAAAGTATTTTAATTCTTGGTAACGCTTGGGTAATTCCTTATAATCTGGCATCAAGACATAGGACGGAATTTCTAATCGTTCTGCAATGTATTCTAGTGTTTTTATCGTCGGGCGAAATTCTCCTTTTTCGATCCTCACCAACTGACGGACTGATAATTCAGACTCATCCCCGCAAAAAACTGGACGACTAAGTCCTCTCTCCTCTCTTAAAAGTCGCACTTTATCCCCTAACTCATTTATCTTGTTCATTTGCCCCTCGCATGATTATAAAAGATTTGATTTTCAAATAAATATATGCGATGATTATACCATTTTTCAAATAGAATTACAAAAAAAGAGACAGGAAATTCCTGCCTCTAGGCTGATAAACGATTATTTACGGCGTCCTGGTCTTTCTTTGTAGCCATAGTAAGAATCTTCGATGATTTCTTGCATATGGTCTACCATTGGAAGACGTGGGTTAGCTGGTGAGCATTGATCTTCATAAGCAAGGAAGGCCAATTCACGTGAATGTTCTTTCCATTCTTTTTCATCGATTCCTTGTGCTTTAAAGTTCATTTGGATACCTACGCGCTCACCAAGTTCGTAGACAGCTTTTGCGTAAGATTCCACACCTTCTTCTGGAGTAGAAGCTGGAAGGCCAAGCATGCGTGCGATATCTTGATATTTCTCGTCTGCACGGTAGTAGTTGTACTTAGGCCATGTAGCTGTCTTAGCTGGACGTGTACCGTTGTAGCGGATGACGTATGGAAGCAAGATTGCATTTGTACGACCGTGGATTGTGTGGAATTGCGCACCAATCTTATGGGCCATTGAGTGAGAAATACCTAGGAAGGCATTAGCAAAGGCCATACCAGCGATTGTTGAAGCGTTATGCATTTTCTCACGTGAGTGGAAGTCTGCATTCTTAACTGAGCTTTCAAGGTTTTCAAATACAAGCTTGATGGCTTGAAGTGCAAGACCGTCAGTGTAGTCGCTAGCCATTTGTGATACGTAAGCTTCAGTCGCGTGGGTCAATACGTCCATACCAGTGTCCGCAGCAACAAATCCAGGAATTGTCAATACCAAAGCAGGGTCTACAATTGCCACAGTTGGTGTCAATGAGTAGTCAGCGATTGGGTATTTACGGTTATTCGCTTTATCAGAGATAACGGCAAATGGTGTTACTTCAGATCCTGTACCAGATGTAGTTGGAATCGCGATGAATTTAGTCTTCTTACCAAGCAATGGGAATTTGAAGGCACGTTTACGGATATCCATGAATTTTTGGACAAGGTCACGGAAGTCCACTTCTGGTTGTTCGTAGAAGAGCCACATTACTTTAGCAGCATCCATTGGAGATCCACCACCGAGAGCGATGATTGTATCTGGTTTGAAGGCACGCATAATCTCAGTACCACGGTTTACAGTTGTGATATCTGGATCTGGTTCTACATCAGCAAAGATTTGGTAAACCACCTTATTGCGACGAAGGTCAAGTTGTTCGATGATACGATCAAGGAAACCAAGCTCTACCATGGCATGGTCAGTAACGATCATGACACGTTCAACGTCACGACATTTTTGAAGGTATTGAATTGAATCACGTTCAAAGTATGTTTTTGAAGGAAGTTTCATCCATTGCATGTTATTTCTCCGTCTTCCGACTTTTTTGATATTCAAGAGGTTAATGGCACTAACGTTATCCCCAACTGAGTTGCGTCCGTAAGAACCACATCCAAGTGTCAATGATGGCAAGAAGGCATTGTAAACGTCCCCGATACCACCGAAAGTAGAAGGTGAGTTACAGATAACACGAATAGCTTTAACAGCTTTACCAAATTCTTTAGTCAATTCTTCATCAGCTGTGTGGATGGCTGCTGAGTGGCCAAGACCGTTAAATTCAACCATTTGACGAGCCTTAGTAATACCATCTTCACGGCTTTCAGATTTCAAAACTGCGATAACTGGTGACAATTTTTCACGAGTCAATGGCTCATTTTCACCAACTTCTTTACATTCTGCAGCAAGAATGTTTGTTCCTTCTGGAACTGTAAATCCTGCTTGTTCTGCAATCCAAGTTGCTGGTTTACCAACGATGTCAGCATTCAATTTTGCACCAGCACAGTTTTTGCTGTTTGCTTTCACGCCGAAGCAGAATTCTTCAAGAAGTGCTTTTTCTTTTTTGTTTACAAAGTAAGTGTGATATGATTTGAACTCTGCTACAAATTCATCGTAAATTTCTTTATCAATGATAACCGCTTGTTCAGATGCACAGACCATACCATTATCAAATGATTTAGACATAACGATATCGTGTGCAGCTTGACGAATGTTTGCTGACTTTTCAACATAAGCTGGCACGTTTCCGGCACCTACCCCAAGAGCTGGTTTACCACATGAATAAGCCGCCTTAACCATGGCATTACCACCTGTTGCAAGGATTGTCGCAACACCTTCGTGGTTCATAAGGGCACTTGTTGCTTCCATAGATGGTTGAGTAATCCATTGCACACAGTTTTCAGGAGCACCAGCTGCGATAGCTGCATCGCGGACGATACGAGCTGCATGAGCAGATGATTCTTGTGCTGATGGATGGAAGGCAAAGACGATTGGGTTACGTGTCTTCAATGAAATCAATGATTTGAAGATTGCTGTTGATGTTGGGTTTGTTGTAGGAGTAATACCACAGACAACACCGACCGGTTCAGCAATCAGGGTCAATCCCGTTACATCATCTTCTTCGATAACGCCAACTGTTTTAGTGTGACGCATGTTGTTTACTACGTGTTCACAAGCAAACAAGTTCTTAGTTGCTTTGTCTTCAAATACACCACGTCCTGTTTCTTCAAAGGCATGTAAAGCCAATTCTCCGTGGGCATCCAAAGCTGCTACTGATGCTTTGGCAACGATGTAGTCAACCTGCTCTTGATCCAACTTACGCATTTCTTCAAGAGCAACTAGAGCTTTTTGCACCAATCCATCGACATGCTTTTCAGCAGCGAGTTTCTTTTCCTCTGGTGTCACAGTTTTTTTATCAGCCATATTTTCCTCCATAGCTTTCAAGGATTTAATCCTTTGTTAATTTTTTCACAAGTTTATTATAACGCATTATTTCAACTTTGTAAACAGTTTCATAAACATTTCACAAAGAATTTTTAAACCCTTGTGAAATTTTTCTCATTTTCTTTTCTTATCAGGTCTTATCTTTGAAGTTTGTGAAAATTATTTCAAAATTTTTTTATTTCACAAACTTGATTGGAAGAGAGACTTGGAAAGAAAAGGTTTTGCAAGTAAGCGCTTACTTTAAAGATTTAACAATACCTCCTTTGATAAGGAGGCTTTATTTTTGTTGAAAAACGCCTTGTTTAAAAATCCCTTCATAAACGACTTCTTGTTCTGTTGTTAGTTTTCCTTTTCCTTCAGCCTGACCATTTACAAAATCACCTTCGTAGGTCCAGCCTTCTTTGGATTGAAAGGTACCTTTTCCGTTGAAAGCTCCATTGTTGAAACCACCTGTATATTGGTCTCCATTTTGGAAGATGATGGTTCCTTGACCATTCATTTTACCACGGACAAGACTGCCATCATAAACAATCGTTCCATTATCAAGCTTTAGAACACCTTTTCCGGGAATATTTAGAAAAAAGACGAGTACAGCACAGAAAACAATAGCAACTACTGCCAAAAGCTCTAAACGTGGACGAGTCAGATAGACACGATACTTTTCGTAAAAATTCCTAAGATTTTCCATCTTCACTCTCCTTTTCTAAACGTTCCAACCAAGCTTGACAACCCTCTTGAACACGCTGATAAGTTTCCTCAAAATCACCTGTATACCAAGGATCTGGAACACTTTCAGATGCGAATGAGTAAATCTTATCTTGACAGTCTACTGGACACATCTGACGTAAGTCAGAAATATTTGAAGCATCCATGCCGATAATATAATCAAAGGCTTCAAAATCTTCCTTACTAATCTGAAGCGATGTTTTGGCTTTGTCATAAGGAATATCATACTCTTGAAAAACTCCCTGAGTTCCCTTATGAATCGGATTGCCATGTTCCCAAGAAGAAGTCGCTCGACTTTGGATTTCGTAGTTATCTGTCATCGATTTCATCACAAACTCTGCCATAGGGCTGCGACAAATATTTCCCAGGCAGACAAAGACTAGTTTTTTCATCCCATTT
This sequence comes from Streptococcus sp. Marseille-Q7156, assembly GCF_965119495.1. Next base: position 183,254 of record NZ_CBCPLU010000002.1, read on the forward strand.
CCTTTCTTTATAGAAAAACGGGAGTTCGTGATCCCGTCTTATTTTTCAATTGCGCCTTCGAGTGAAGCTGTTTCTTTCAGCGGTAATACTGTCTTGATAGCAGCTAGTTCAAAGGTCAAGTAAACTCCATCAACATCAAGAACAATTGTTCTCTTCTCAGTATCTACTTCATCGACTGTTCCGTAAAGGCCACCGATTGTAATCACTTCATAGCCCTTTTGTAGTTTATTTAAGCTTTCCATACGTTTTTGTGCTTGTTTCTTTTGAGAGCGTTGCGTAAAGAACATCAAGCCCACCATAGCCACAAGAATGATTAAAAATGTATATTGTGATTCCATTATATTCTCCTTTGTCTTTTACATAGGACTACTATATCAAATTTCAGCTACTTTTACAAGATTGTACCTTGCTTTTCTAATAAGAAAAACCAGAGCTTGCGCCCTGATTTCTAGGATTATTTCAAGTTTTGAACGACTTTTACAAGATTTTCTACAGTAAAGCCATATTCTGCCAATACTTTTGGTGCTGGGGCAGAGGCTCCGAAGGTATCAATACCGAGAACAGCACCATCAAGACCAACATATTTGTACCAGTTTTGAGTTGCACCCATTTCGACTGCAACACGACGGCGAACTGCATTTGGAAGAATTTCTTCCTTGTATGCTGCATCTTGTTTATCAAAGACATCTGTAGATGGCATGCTGACTACGCGGACTTTTGCGCCTTGACTAGACAATTCTTTAGCAGCTGCGACAGCTAGATTGACCTCTGAACCCGTTGCAATCAAGATGGTATCAAAGTCGACTGCATTTTCATAGACAACATAAGCACCTTTTGCAACCTTGTCAAAGTCTGTTCCCTCTTCAACAGTCAAGTTTTGACGTGTCAAGACAAGAGCAGTTGGCGTTTTCTTACTTGTCACTGCAAGGTACCAAGCTGCTTGCGTTTCACGCGCATCTGCTGGACGGAAAACATTTAGATTTGGCATAGCACGAAGACCTGCTAAGTGCTCAACTGGTTCGTGCGTTGGGCCATCTTCCCCAACTGCAATAGAATCGTGGGTAAAGACATAAGTCACAGGAAGTCCTTGTAAGGCTGACAAGCGAACAGCTGCTTTCACATAGTCAGAGAAGACGAAGAAAGTACCACCGTATACACGAAGTCCACCGTGAAGGGCCATCCCGTTCAAGATCGTTCCCATTGCAAATTCACGAACACCAAACTGAATATTACGGTTCAAGCGATTGGCATCGTCTTGAAGTCCGTCAGTCTTGATATAAGTCATGTTTGAGTGAGCAAGGTCAGCTGATCCACCTAGGAAGGTTGGTAACTTAGCTGCCACAACATTCAAGGCATCCTGACTTGAATTACGCGTTGCTTGAGAGAAGCCATTTTCTAAGGCCGGGAAGTCTGCTGGAGTCACTTCAACTGGATCACGTCCATCGATGATGGCTTCTACTTCTGCAGCTAATTCTGGATGTGCCTCTTTATAGTCAGCAACTAATTTTGTCCAAGCTTGATAAGCTGATGCGCCACGGTCTGCAACATTTTCTTTGAAATCAGCATAAACTTGTTCTGGGATTTCAAACGGTTCATAACCCCAGCCGAGAGCTTGACGAGTAGCTGCAGTTTCATCTGCTCCAAGAGGAGCACCGTGTACGGCATTAGTTCCTTGTTTATTTGGAGAACCGTATCCAATAACAGTCTTCACTTCAATCAAAGATGGTTTACCTGAAGCTTTAGCTGTTTCGATAGCAGCATGGATAGCTTCCAAGTCTGTTCCGTCTTCAACCAAGGCAGTATGCCAACCGTAGGCGTTGTAACGGTCACGAACACTTTCTGTAAAGGAATCCTTTGTCTCACCATCCAAGTTGATGTCATTTGAATCATAAAGAACAACCAACTTATCCAGTTTTTGCAAACCTGCGTATGAAGCTGCCTCGCTTGAGACACCTTCCATCAAGTCTCCGTCTCCACAGATAACGTAAGTATAGTGGTCAAAGATATTGTAGCCTTCGCGGTTATATTTGGCTGCCAAGAAACGTTCTGCTTGCGCAAAACCAGTAGCAGTTGAAATCCCTTGCCCTAGAGGACCTGTGGTAGCATCAATCCCTGCTGTATGGCCAAATTCTGGGTGCCCTGGTGTTTTTGAACCCCATTGACGGAAGCTCTTAATCTCATCCATGCTGACATCTTCAAAACCAGAAAGATGAAGAAGGGCATAAAGAAGCATTGAACCATGGCCTGCTGAAAGAATAAAGCGGTCGCGGTTAATCCAGTTTGGTTGATCTGGATTGATACGAAGTTGTTTTGTAAAGAGGCTGTAAGCCATCGGAGCCGCTCCCATAACCACACCTGGGTGACCTGAGTTAGCTTTATTAATGGCGTCAATGCCTAGGAAACGAATTGCATTAACAGATAGATTTGACATAGAATTTCCTTTCTATTTGAGGTGATTAGTGAATCACACATTCTATTTTACTATTATATGAAAAAATACATAGAATAGCAATTAAACAATTCGACGTAAATAAGTATTCTATTTGCTATCCTCTAGTCGCCTGATAGTAGGGAAGTAAGCGCTCATAAGCTTCATCTAATTTTTCTAAAATCACTTCTAATGATTGATTTTCAATAAAAGAAACATCTGCTTTAACTAACACTTTTCGGATTTCTTGACTTCCTACCTTCTCGACTAAAACCTGACGATTTTCTTCGTTCGCCTCCCACCGTTGACTTTGACCATCAGAGTAGACTAGATAATAAACACCTTCAACGGTTGGAACTTTTAAAACTTTGGCCTGCTTCCCTAGAGTTCGCTCATCTTTCTTACGCTCGATGAAACTAACTTCTAGTGAGACACCAAAATCAGAAGATCTTCCATACAAACGAAGAGCCAACATAGGTTCTGTCACTTGTCCGTCTCTCTGTAGATAGACCCAGAAATGTGGTCGCAAACGCTGTGCCTGATTCATCCACTGGCTAGTCTGTTGGAGTTGCCATTCTGGATGACTTGCTTGAAAAGCTTTAGCTAGTTCTGTAAAAGCCTTTCTGGCCTCTTGACCTTTGTGGCGGAATGCCAGCATTTTCTCTCGCTCTTCTCCCGCTTTATCAGGATTACGGTACTGCAAACCAGCAAAGTCTAGATAGTCTCTTATCTTATTCAACATTAATTTAATCTCCTCTAGCTAGCAAAAAATCAGGATAACCCTGATTTTACTTATTCTGTATCTACGACAACATAGCGATTTGGCTCATCACCCTCAGAGTAACTAGTCACGCCATCCATGCGTGAAATAATACGATGGATAATCTTGCGTTCGCTATTTGACATGGGATCTGTCTGATGACTACGGCCTTCTTCTAAAACACGAGTTGCCAATTTTTGAGCATAGGTCTGCAAGACTTCTGCACGGTGTTCGACATAATCATTGACATTGATTGTGATGTAGAAGGTTCTTGAATAGCGGTTGTAAAGATAATTTTGAGCCAATAGTTGCAAGGCCTTCAAAACTTTACCATGGTAGCCGATAATACGACCTGGTTCGTTAGTATCAATTTGCAAATTGATGCTACGACGGTTATAGTCATTTGAAAGTGTAGCTTCAACATCCATGTCATCAATAATTGTTTGAACATAAGTCGTTACTTCCGTAGCTACTTGTTCAATATCAAAGCTCGGTTCAACTTTCAAGCCCAAGTCTTCTAGTTCTTGACTTTCAGTTTGCTCAGTTTGGCTTTCAATAATAGGCGTTTCTACTTCTCCTTCGAGAGCAGTTTCTTCAAGTTGTAATTCATTTAAAATCTCAATGTGACCAGTTTCTTCCAAGATAGTGCTGGCATGTCTTTCATGTTTTAAGATTTCAGCCTTGACTTCATCAGAAATACCTTGGCCTTCCTCTTCAATCTTTTTAATTGCTTCTACAACATGACCCAAATCAACCGTTGCTTCACTGACTGTTTTAACAGGCTCATTCAAATCATTGATTTGTTTTGGAACTCCCTTTACAGCTTGTTGGTTTGCTTTTACAACTGTCGTTTCACTAATAGCATCGATATCCACTTGGGCTGGTTTTTTACCAAATAAACCAAGAAATCCTTTTTTCTCGCGAGAAATGACTTTGATATGAGCCTTCATTCTTGGAATATCTAATTCTTTCAATCCTTTCTGGATTGCTTCTTCAACAGTTGAACCTGTAAATACTACCATTACCAGATTCCTCCTTATTATTTCGTTTTCTGAGCCTTTTTCTTGGCTTTTCTTTTTCTATTTTCCAAATCTTTCTGTGCCTGTACTACAGCCTCGCGCTCTGCAATAATCTTGAATGGATTGTTCAAGAAATAGGTTTGCAAGACTTGATAAGCATTGGACACTGCCCAGTAGAGAGCAACTCCGCTCGGAGCATAAACCCCAAAGATAAAAATCAAGACTGGAATCCCATACATCATCGCAGTCGTAGCCCCATTACGCTCAGACAAGGCTTTATTAGACAGCCAAGTACTTAAAAAGGTAAATACTGCTGCTAAAATCGGAAGAACAAGGGTTGTATCCACACCACCAAGGTTAATCCATAAGAAATGACCTGTCTTTAAAAAGTCAACTCTTGATAGAGCTTGGAACAAGGCCAAGATAACCGGCATCTGAATCAAAATCGGCCAAAGAGAATCTGAATGTCTGACACCCATTTCTTTAAAGACTTTACGCATTTCTTGCTCTAGCTTGGTTCTGCTTTCCATATCACGACCTGGATATTGTTCTCGAAGCGCCTTAATGCGTGGTTGAGCTTCCTGCATTTTTCTGGAAGCCACCATTTGCACTTGAAAGACTGGCAAGAGGACTGTACGAATCAAGACCGTAAAGAGAATAATCCCCACTCCGATACTGATATCAAATGATAAAAAGCGAATAATTTCCGCAAAGAAGTAAACAAATTTACTCCAAAAATCAGCCGAATTGGCTGTAATATCGCTAGTTGTCCCATTTGTTGCACAGGCTGTCATGATCAATAGGGACAGTCCTAGCAAACTAGTCAACTGTAGTTTCTTTTTCACTCCCATTTCCTTCCTGGTAAATCTTTGATAATTTTAATACGTGGAGTAGATTTTTCTCCATCTCTGCGTATCCCAAGGTTTCGACCCCTTTTCGAGCAATGACAACAAAGTCGACATCTTCTACCAGACTCCCTTTTGCATTCTGGATAATATGTCGAATTCGTCGCTTAATTTGATTTCTAGTGACGGCATTCCCCAGTTTTTTGCTGACTGATAGACCTACTCGAAAATGGTTTTTCTGGTTTTCTAGTTGGTAGACAACAAATTTGCGATTGGCAAAACTTGTTCCTTCCTTGAAAATTGCCTTAAAATCTTTCTCTCTTTTTACACGAAAGTTTTTCTTCAAAACTCAACTCCATCTATTAAATTACTACTATTATACCATATTTTTCAAAAAAGCCAATCATAGCAAGGTTTTGGACAATTTCACCATAAAAAGAAGCTGGAAAAATCTCTTTCCCAACTCCTTGTACTAAATATTTTTTCTAGTTTTACTTATTTTTTCAAGCGTTCAACGTCACGGGCAATGACCAATTCTTCATCTGTTGGAATAACCAAAACACGAATCTTCGCTGCCTCTGTTGAGATGTCTCCTGTCACACCAAAGACATTCTTCTCTGGATCAACATCACATCCGAACCAAGAGATACCTGAGATAACATCTTCACGTACGTTTGCTGCATTTTCACCGATACCTGCAGTAAAGATAATAGCATCTGCTCCATTTAGGACCGCAAGGTATTGACCGATATGTTTTTGGATACGGTCAACATACATTTCATAGGCTAAAGTGGCATCGTGGTCCCCTTCTTCCATAGCAGCAATCACATCACGCATATCACTAGATTTGCCTGAAACACCCATAAGCCCTGATTCACGATTAAGGACGCGACTAATATCTTCGGGCGTGTTAAAGTCCTCTGTATATTGCATTAAATAAGGAATGATAGCTGGGTCAATATCCCCTGTACGTGTTCCCATCATCACACCACCAAGTGGAGTGAATCCCATTGAAGTATCGACAGATTGACCACCCTTAACAGCTGTAATAGAAGCACCATTACCGATGTGGCAAGTAATCAATTTCAAGTCTTCTAATGGACGTCCCAAGAGTTTTGCAGCTTCTCCTGCTACAAACTGGTGGCTTGTACCGTGGGCACCATATTTGCGAACCTTATTTTCTGTGTAATATTTTGTTGGTAGAGGGTAACGATAAGCTTTCTCTGGCATAGTTGTGTGGAATGAAGTATCAAAAACAACTACACTGGTAATGTCTGGCAACAATTCCTTGAAGGCACGAACACCTGCTGCATTGGCTGGATTGTGGAGAGGAGCCAACAAGCTCAACTCTTCAACTTTTTCTAAAACATCCCCCTCAACAACTGTTGATTCTTTGAAATATTCTCCACCGGCAACAACACGGTGGCCAACACCTGTAATCTCGTCATAAGCCTTGATAATATCGAAACGAATTAAGTCATCCAATAAAATTTTAACGGCTTGTGTATGATTTTCGATATCCAAAATTTGTTGCTCAGAACGGCCGTCAAATTTTACAGTTGAAATTGAATCTTTCAAACCGATACGTTCAATCAAGCCTTTCGCCAATACTTTTTCTTCTGGCATTAAGTATAATTGCCATTTCGAACTTGAACTTCCTGCATTGATTGAAATTGTTTTTGTCATAACATGATACCCCTTTTTTAAGCGTTTTCATCTATTATAACAAAATCTATTTTATATTTCAGTACCTTGAGTCCATTTTTGAAAATTTTCTTTAAATTTCATTAAAACACTTGCGTCTTGCAAGCTAGCAAGTGGATAAACAAAGGGTTCTACTGCTATTTCACTTTTCTTCTGTAAGATAAAAATAGTCTTAGATTGTTTAGCATTAGCAAAGAGATTTTCAGGCAAACTAATCATGGCAGTCAGACTTGCCTCCTCTTTCAACCAGCCTTTCAACAAATCACTTTGAGGACTGGTCAACAAATCACTCGGAGCTAGAAAAATAGCATATCCGTCTGACTTGAGATACTTAAGTCCTTGTTCCATGAGCAAGTGATGGGCGTAGGTATGTTCTTGACTAGAAGCAACTTGATGGCGCGACGCAACGGCATCATCAGGATAATAGCCGACAGGCAAGTCGCTGATGACCACATCGCTTTCTTTGAGCATTTGTGGACGAACGGCATCTCCTTGGACAAAGCCAGCCTGCAAACCAATTACATCTGCCATGCTAGCTGCCAGATCAATCAGCAAATCATCCACTTCCATTCCCAAGTAATCCACCTTTTTATCAAGCGAGGTCAAGAAAGTTGCGCCCAGAATCCCCATGCCAGAACCCATTTCGAGGATAGTAATCTCCTCCTCTTTAAACAACTCTTCCACAATAAACACCAAAAGTAAAGCAATGGCATCTGGTGTAAACTGGTGATTGGACTGTAGGGGCTCTGTCTGCCCAGCCTTCATCAAGAGAAACTGGTAGGTCTTGAGCCATTCTTCTTTGCGTAGCGCTAAACGCTTAAGAGCTTGATTGTTCTCTTTGACCTGCTCTAGCTCAGTCTCGCCATCCAAATAGATGCTATTTTGCTCCACCAAGGCGTCATAAAAGTTGGTCGCCAAATCACTTTGAATGATTTGGACATTCTCTAGTAAATAGGTATAAGCTTGTTCAATTTTTTCAAAATCCATATTCCTATCTTATCAAATTTCCCTTCTTTTTTCCATCCTTATAGAAAAATCACTCCCTGACTAAGCGAGTGATTTTTGGGCTACTGTTAAAAAGAGCTCTGAGTAATTTCCTTGAAACAGGTCTTCAGCACTGTAAAGAATCTGACTGTCAATGCTCGAAAAACCAAACTGGGCTAGCTTGTTTTCCAGTTCAGCTAAATCAAATCCATGATGGTTAGCTTCTGTCTTTGTAAAATCAGCAAGTAGGAGTTGTCCATCTTCCTTCAAATATTGATGAAACAGTGAGAGAGCTTCATCCAAATCAGGCATATGGTGAAGAACCCGACAAACAACAATGAGATCAAACTCTTGCTCCAAGGGATTTGCCAGTAAATCTTGCTCCAGAAACTGGATATTCTTACTTTCTTGCTGCTCCGCTTTCAAGCGAGCTTGCTCCAGCATTTTCTCAGAAATGTCTACAAGAGTAACGAACTTGGCTTGCTTGGCCAGAGGCAAGGCTAATAGCCCCGTCCCTCCACCGAAATCCAAAATTTCTTTGTCTGATAGAAGATCAATCTGTTTCTCGACTGCTTGACAAACCAAGTTTGCAAGGAAAATATTTTTAGGGGAATCGAAAGTTTCTGCTTTGTAGTTAAAATCATGTTTCATGCTTTTAGTTTAACACAAAGTAGCTTGATTGGCTAAGAATTATCTTTCTTTTCGACCTTCTCTTCTGATTTTTTCTTCTCTGCTTGATTACTTGAATCAGTCACTACCTCTTCCTTTTTATCTCTTTTCTCTTCTTTGATTTTGACTGAAGGAAAGATGAATTCATATTGACTCTTAGGTGTACGAACCCTTGTCACCAAGCTTGTTTTCTTGTTTTGATAACTCACCTGACCCAGATTAAAGGTCTGTTCCCCACTTTCCTTATCAAGCTTATCTTTGATTCGCTTGGCCATAGCAAAAGCGATTAACTTTTCTTTATTCAAAGCATAGTCTCGATGGTGGGCGACTTGTCGGTTCAAATAAAATTGTAACAAAAGACTAAAGATAGCAGCCACGGTGACTGCATAGAGAAGAACACCTGCCTTAACTTTTTTCTTTTTCCACACGATAGATGAACTCCCTTTCTAAGCCTTTTTGGAATTGGAAACGAAAGCGAACCAGTTGATTGTCCTCCGTAATCTGCGCAGATTTAAGTCCATAAATCATAGGCTGATATCCTCGTCCACTGGCATCGGTTTTCCGAAAATCATCCGATTTAGACTTACCTATAGCGATATCCTTGCCATCCTGTTTCATATAGAGGCGGTTGCCCTCCACTTTTTCGAACTGCGAACGATCTAATTCTGCCTCCAACTGGTCCACAAACAAGAGCCACTCCTTTTGCTCGCTTTGCTGCTGGTAGCGAACTTCTGAAATGAGGAGCTGACTCATGGCTTGAAAGAGGAGTAAACTTCCACTGATGACAATGAGGGCAATCAGGGATTCTAACAAAGTGAAAGCCTTGACCTTATGGCTCTTTGATAGCCAACAACTGTTCTGAACCATGGTAGACCTCCAATCCTTTTTCACTAGAAAACACCTGAATCTCAACTCCGTTGATGTTTACCTGATTTTGACCTGTCTGCAAAGCCATCTTAGCTACCCTCAAGACTTCTTCCTTTTGCAAGATTTTTGTTTCTTCTCGCCTATTTTTCTGAATTTGTCCCAAAAGGAGGGTCGCAATACTGGCAAAGATAGCTAAAGCGACTACTGCTTCTAGTAAAATTACTGCCCTAATTTTTTGTTTCCTTAATGCGTTTAATTTTTCCATTTCCTAGATATAATTGATAACGAATCGCTCCTTTACTGGTCTGAAATTCAACCTTGGCCAGGGACGAATTGCCCCCAGCTCGGTCAAATGTAATACTTTGTCCCGATGGTGCTTGAATTCCTTTAGGAACTGTCAACTTTTGACTGCCATTGCTAATCGTCTGCCCATCTAAGTTCAGACTAGTCTTTTGCTGACTAGCTACACTGCGTTTTTGAGTTTCCCGATAGAGTTCTTCAAACTCCATAAAGAAAACCTGCTCCTCTACCGCCGCAAAAGTGGACTGAACAGAGCCGGACAAGCCCAAGGCAAGGATACTCACAAGACCCAAAACCAAGAGGCTTTCCAGCATGGTAAAGGCCTTAATCTGCAACGGTTTGACTGGTATTTTGTTTAGCATGGTATTCTTTATAAGCTTTAGCCTGTTCTTCCGTGATTCGCCCATCTGCTTGTAACTTACTTAGGCTAGCATCTTCATTTTTATCCAAGCTATAAAGTTCTGCCTGACTTTCCACAACCTTAACAACAGCAGCTTTTCCTTTGTCATTGACCGCCTCTTTTTGCTTGGTCAAATTAGGTACAAAGAGCAAGAGAAGCACGCTGATGATGAGCAAGACCACCAACATTTCCACAAGCGTGAAAGCTTTAACCTTAGCTTTTTTCAAGAATGTCATCATTTTTTTCATTTTAAAAATTTACCTCCATATTTTGATACATGGGCATAAGCATTGCCGCATAAAGTAAAACAATAATCAGAGCCACAAAGATAAAGACCAGTGGCTGCACCAGATTCATGGCGCGGTTAACTCGGGTAAAAAAGGCTTCCCAAGTTTTTTCAGCATAGATTTCCAACTCACTCCCCAGCTTAGACTTGACTTCCCCATACTCGATGATGAGACTCAACTCCTTCTTAAAGAAAGGATAGGTTCCTATAGTCTGAGAAAATTCCTGACCATTTTGTAGGGCTTGAGCCAAATCTCGACCGATTTCTTTAAAGAGTTGGGAACCTTGTTCCTGCATAATCTGAAAAATCTGCGTCAGTTCCATCCCCTGAGAAATCATATTACCCCACTCACGCGCATAATAGGCTGTCAAATAGGTCTGCACAAAGATTCCAAGAAAAGGAATGCGTGCTAGGATAGAAAAGACGCGCATCTTAGAACTTCTTTTATAAAAAGTGAGTGCTAAAAGGGAAAGTATGGAAACAAACCCTACCATTCCTAGAAAAATTTGTGGCAGATTGCCAATAATTTGGGTGGCAATATTGCTACTATCCAGTTGTGGTAGTAGATAGTTCCGTAGCCCCAGCATGATTAAGAGAAGAAATCCCAGCAAAATCAAGGGATAGGTCGCTACTTCAATTAGTTTTTTCTTGACCTTGGCTAGATTGTCTAGATATTCTTCTATCTTTCCCAAACTCAGGTGGAGATTCCCATGGACTTCAGCTAGGGATAACTGAGTGACAATGACACTTGAAAATCCCAAACTTTCCATCATTTCTGAGAATGATTTCCCCTGAGACAAGCCCGTGCGCATCTGAGTCACACACTGCTTGTCCAACAAGGCACTCCTATCTAAAAAGGAGATGGTCTCCACCAGATGAAAACCGCTGGAAAAGAGATTGTTAAACAAGGTGATGATATTTTTTTGCTTAGCTGTAGCTAATTTTTTCCGTTTCAGCCTGAAGGCTTGTGATATGTCCATCTTTAAGAAGCTGGTCAATCTGTTTATTCCAGCTAGTCGGCTGGTGTTCTTGATAGTCTTTGTTTGCAAAGTCAACGATTCCTCCTCCCCCGATTAATCTCTGATAGCAGACTCCTTGCAGAACGACTGCCAATTCCTCCTCACTCACCCCCAACTCCAGCAGGCGCTCATAAACACCTCGAATACTCTTGGCATGAATGGTTGAAAAGACTGTCGCCCCTGTCAAACTGGCTCTGACCACAGCACGCGCCGTCTCGCTGTCTCGAATTTCTCCGATAATCAAGAGATCAGGACGATGCCGTAGGGAAAGCTTAATCAGATTTTCATAGGTAAGCCCAATCGCTTCATTCAACTGCAACTGGAGCATGTTGTCCTGCTTGATTTCGACAGGATCTTCGATAGACATGACTTGCTGTCCCTTAAAGAGGGACTTGGCCAATTCGTGCATCAGGGTTGTCTTGCCACTACCAACTGGACCAGCAAAGAGATAGAGACCACGTTGCCTATACTGCTTGCCCAGTTCTTCGATATCCTGAAACCAAAAATGCAAATCCTGCTCCTCATCATGCAACAAGCGAATTACTAAACTCTCATGCCCTCTATAATCGCCTACAGTAGACAAACGTAGGGACGCCATCTTCTGGTCATATTCATAATCACAGGAACCAAGTTGACTACGTCTCTTTTCTCCCACATTCATACCTGCCACAAACTTAAAGTGGCTGATGACGGCCGCAAACTTTTCAAAATCATAACAACCGATTTTACAGCGCTCGTCTCCTACCCTCATATGAAGCTCATAGGCGTCTAACTTGGGGACAAAATAAATGTCTTGCGCTCCTTTTTTCCGAGCCGAACGAATGATTTCTTGTGCAATTTCTTGAACCATACTTACCTCCTCACCTATACTATTCGCAAAGATTTGGGAAAATAAAAAAAGCAACTCCAAAAAAGTTACTTTTTCTCTATTTTAATTTCATACGGCAAGAACGGTGCCTTTCCTTACCTGTTTGTTTTTCATAGCCTGGGCGTAGTTTTTCATCTGGAATAACCTGCTCATCCTGTAAAAGAGCCAAAGAATGGTATTGTTGTAAATACTCGTCACATTCATCACACCAGCGTTGGTCTTCTGGATCCCAAAAAATGGTCATCAAATCACTTCTACTTTTATAAAGAGGGGATTCTTGTTCCAATCTAAACCAGCAAGTTTTGTAGTATTTGAGAGCATCATAATACTGGTCAAATTTTCTACTTGCTACAATATCTTCTTCCCAACCTTCTAAGAACCACCAGGGTTCAAAATCTCCGTACATTTCTATAACACGATACATATTCATTCATTCCTTTGTACCGTATATTATAACCAATTCCGCCAGACAAGGAAAGAAATATGCTCATTTCTTAATTTCTTGATAAAAAATCCAGCCATCTGATGGATGACTGAATTTCTATTTGCTTGTATTCCAAAATGTTTTTACTACTTAAGCTTCAGAAATATCGTTTTCGATAATGACTTTGATTGCATGGTGGTCTGCTGCCTTACTGAAAACTTCATAGGCTTTTTCAATTTCACTAAGTTTGAAATAGTGAGTTACCAATTTTTCTGGTTCAATCTTATGACTTTCAAGTGCTTTCAACAATTGTGGAGTGGTATTTGTAGATACCAAACCAGTTGTTACATTGATGTTGCGAATCCAAAGTTTATCTAAATCGAATTCAACTGGTTTACCATGCACACCACAGTTGGCAACCGTTCCGTCTACACCGATAATCTTTTGACAGAAATCAAATGTTGCAGGAATACCAACAGCTTCGATAGCGACATCCACACCACGTCTATCTGTCAAATCATAAATTTCTTTAATGGCTTTTTCAGGGTCTGAAGAATTAACCTTGTGAGTCGCACCGAATGATACAGCAGTTTCCAAGCGGTTATCGTCTAAGTCCACCATAATCAATTTTGCTGGTGAGTAGAATTGAGCCGTCAAAAGAGCAGCCAATCCAACTGGTCCTGAACCAATAATGGCTACACTACAACCAGGTTCCACTTTCCCTTTTAGGACACCAATTTCATATCCAGTAGGCAGAATGTCTGATAGCATAACCAAGGCTTCATCTGACAAGTCTTCTGGAGTGTGGTAAAGAGTGTTATCTGCATGAGGGACACGTAGATATTCAGCCTGCATACCATCAATCAAGTGACCGAAAATCCAGCCCCCTTCGTCTTCACAGTGGGCATAAATTCCTTTTTTACAGTAGTAGCATTTACCACAGGCACAGACACAAGAAATCAAGACCTTGTCGCCTTTTTTGAAATTCGAAACTCCTTCCCCAACTTCTTCAACAATCCCAATCCCTTCGTGACCAAGAATGGTACCACTTTGGCAAGCGGGAACATCCCCTTTGATAATATGGAGGTCTGTTCCACAAATAGTAGTTTTTACGATACGCACAATAGCGTCTGTTGGCTTGCGAAGCACTGGTTTGTCTACATCAACAAAAGAAGCAAGTCCTGGTTTAACATAAGTATAGGCTTTCATAAAGCACTCCTCCGTTTTTTTATTTGTACTATTTATACCATAATTGTAAGCCTTTTCATTTGTTTGTTCAAGATTTTTTGTGATTTTTTTAACTTTTTTATTTACTGGTAAAGCAATATAGATAAAAAAGCAGAAGCTAGTCTCTAACTCCTGCTTTCTCTCTTATGCTTGATAACGTTTCACACCGTCTAGGTAGGTTGCTACCAATTCCAAATCTTTATCTAATACGATAAAGTCTGCATCATATCCTTCACGGATTTGACCACAAACATCATCAATGTGAACAGATTTGGCTGGGTTAAGGCTGGCCATCATGACCGCTTCATGCGGATTCGCAATACCCCACTCGACTACATTTCTCATACCATCTTTAAGTTTGAGGATAGAACCTGCCAAATTACCAGTAGATTTGAGACGTGCAGTTCCATTTGCTACTACAACAGGGAATTCTCCCAACATATAGTCACCATCTTCAAGCCCACCAGCTGTCATACAGTCCGTAATAAGAGCGATGTTTTCTGTCCCCTTTTGCTTAAGTAAAATCTCACAAGCTTTTGGATCTACGTGATAACCATCACAAATCAATTCTGCGTAAGTATGTGGGAGCTCATACATAGCTCCTACCATACCTAGTTCGCGGTGTGTTAAACCACGCATCCCATTATAGGCATGTACCCATACACTAGCTCCAGCATCAACTGCCTTCTTAGCTTGTTCAAATGTCGCATCTGAGTGTCCAAGTGCAACTGTCACACCTTCACCTGTAATAGTACGTACAAAATCTTCCACCCCATCACGTTCTGGTGCAATAGCGATCTTATTTAGCATCCCTTTTGCAGCATCCTGCCAAGAATGAAACTCCTCAACACCCGGGTCTCTCATATAAGTTGGATTTTGTGCCCCCTTAAAAGTTTCTGTGAAATATGGACCTTCATAATAAATCCCACGAATCTTAGCACCTGTTGCTTCTTTATAACGGTTTCCAAGATTTTCAGTGACTGCAAGCAATTGCTCATAAGTGGCTGTTAAAGTTGTGGGCAAGAAACTGGTGACACCGGTACTAAGAAGTCCTTCACTCATAGTATGCAATGTACCTTCAATGTTGTTGTCCATCACATCTACACCTGCATATCCATGAATATGAGTATCCACAAGACCTGGTGCAATGCTATAACCAGTATAGTCAAGAACCTCTGCTCCTTCAGGAATTTGATACACATGTTTCCCAAATTTGCCATCAACAAGTTCTAAGTACCCACCGCGACGAATGCCAAATGGATAGAAAAACTGATCCGCTTTAACGTAATTAGGCATAATAATGACCTCCTTAAAAGATTACTTTTGATATTTATTATGTCAATTACATTATAAACCTTTCTGATTCATTTGTAAATGGTATAGACCTATTTTCTAGAGATATTTTAAAAGAGCTGGATTTCTCCAACTCTTCTCTTTTTAATACAAGTTATTTTGATTTGACTGGCTTGTCTTGAGCTGTTTGCAAGGCTGTAGCAATGGTCTCTGCATACAATTTTGCTCCGGCTTCAATCTTACTGTTGTCACTTCCAAAATGGACTTGGTCTGTTCCAGTCCAAATTTCTGGATGCTCTTTCGCAACTTGATTCCAATCAGCTATCGTGATATAAGGAGTCTTCTCTGCCAATTCTCTCATATAAGCAGCAGCCTTCTCAACGATAGCATAGGTCTCTTTTGTCTTATCCCCCTCATAAGGAGTCACCAAAACCATATGGTGTCCCTTAGGAAGATTTTTCACGATACTATCCCAATCTTCCTTGTAATTTTCAGGATTATTTACCCCAGTCGCAATGACCACCATCTTTGGTAGAAATTTATTCTGGCTATTGTTGAGCATGATTTCATTGGCGGTCTTGGTTGTTCTGCTGACCTGCGCGTTAATCTGTGCTCCAGGAAGGGCTGTCTGTAGGGCTGTATTTGCCCTTAAAGCCACCGAGTCACCAATTAACATAGTGCCATCAGCAATCCCCAAACTATTTGCATCTGCCCGTTCTGTCATCACCTTGGTCTGGCTAATATTTGTTGCAGCTTGCTTCAAACCATTGACAGTCAAATCTGTCTCAAAAGCTCCCACTTGTGGTGCCAACAAAGTCACTAAGAGGACAATGAAGGCCAAGATTCCTGTACTCGCTACAAGGATTGTGTGAATGTGAGGCAGAGGACGAAGAGTTTGTAAAATAGGTGTATTCTTTCCTGCAATCCAAGGTTCCAACACATAAAATGATAGGCTGGCAAAGCCATAAGAAAAAATCAAAGTCAGTAACACAGCAAGAAGATTTGATGTCAACTGTGAGAAAATAATATAGAAAGGCCAATGGAAGAGATAAACCGCATAACTAGTATCTGCTAAAAAGCTGATAATCTTTGGCTCCTGCACATAAGGTGTCTTTTCATGTAAGACACGCGCCGCCAGAATCATAGTAAGGGCAGCAAGACTGGCAAGCAAAAAGCCGACAAGATAAGCAAAAAGATAGGTAAATTTGACAAAGAAGGTCAAAATGAATAAGAAGGCAAAACCTCCTGTAAAAATCAACAGGGTCTTTCGTAAATCCCAGATTTTATCCAACTGCTTGACGAGGGAAGTCGTCTGACGAACGCCTACAATCGTTGCTAGGATACTTCCCAAAAAGAATGGATAGACATGAGTTAAACTGGAGAAGTAAACAGAGGAATAAGAGGTTACTAGAAAACTACCAATAAACATGGAGAAGAAACTAATCAAGAAGGCAGCAGCAGATAAGAGAAAGATCATCCCCTTCAACTGACCATTTGATTTAGCCTGTTTGGATAAGAACCAAACTGCCAATCCCCAAAGAATATAGTAGTGAACCTCAACGGCCAAGCTCCAATTATGAACAAACAAATGAGGAATGAACTGAGATTCATAACTCCCACCTGTTAGAAGTTCATAGGAGTTAGTCATAAAGCCTAAAACACCCGCAATCTGGCCACCAATTCCAGCTACATAATCTTGTCGAACTAGAAAGGTAAAGGGCATGGTTACCAAGACCATCAAAACCACAGGTGGCACAATCCGATAAAAGCGTCTTCTAAAAAATCCAATCAAATCAATTTCATGATTTTTAGAAAATTCTTCGATGAGTAGAGCCGTAATCAGGAAACCTGAAAATGTGAAAAAGACATCTACCCCGAAAAATCCTCCAGGAAAGATGGTCTGAAAGAAGTGATACAAGAGTACAAAAAGTAAACCTGTAATCCTAATCAAGGAAAACCATTTAATGCGCATACGAGTTTATTCTTCCTTTCATTGTACACTTTATTCTATCAAAAAAAGAAGAAAAATCCTAAGAGAAAACTTAGGATTTTTAGCTTATATCCATTCCATTTTAGAAATTACGGCCTGATTTATTATAACCATATTTTTCCACAAAATACTCACGGAATTCCAAGAGATTGTCATCCATAATGGCTTGTCGAACTTGCTTCATCAGGTTAAGCAAGAAGTAAAGGTTATGGTAGCTAGTCAAGCGAATACCAAAGGTTTCATCAGCCTTGAGCAGGTGACGAAGGTAGGCGCGTGTATAGTTCTTACATGTGTAGCAATCACACTCAGGATCCAGTGGCGTAAAGTCCTCAGCAAACTGGGCATTTTTTACAACCAAACGTCCCTGACTGGTCATACAAGTCCCGTTACGAGCGATTCGAGTCGGCAATACACAGTCAAACATATCCACCCCACGAATCACCCCATCAATCAAGCTATCTGGCGCTCCCACTCCCATCAAATAGCGAGGTTTGTTTTCAGGCAGCAGTTGAGTTGTGAAGTCCAAGACAGCATTCATCTCTTCGTGGGTTTCTCCTACTGCCAAACCACCGATAGAGTAACCTGGGAAATCCATGCTAACAAGGTCATGAGCTGATTGGCGACGCAGGTCTTCAAATCCAGCCCCCTGCACAATCCCAAACAAGCCTTGATCGTGTGGACGACGATGAGCCTTCAATCCACGCTCAGCCCAACGGCTGGTACGCTCGATGGATTTCTTAACGTAGTCATAAGGTTGATAAAACTGAGGACATTCGTCAAAGGACATCATGATGTCTGAACCCAGATTGTTCTGAATAGAGATGGCCTTCTCCGGAGACAAGAACATCTTAGAACCATTGAGGTGGTTTTTAAAGGTTACCCCTTCTTCTGTGATATTGCGGTTATCTGCTAGAGAATAAACCTGAAAACCACCACTATCTGTCAAGATTGGTTGGTCCCAATTCATGAACTTGTGGAGACCACCTGCGCGTGCAATGAGTTCATCTCCAGGGCGAAGCCAGAGATGATAGGTGTTTGACAGGATAATTCCCGAACCCATCTCCTTCAATTCTTCAGGTGACTGAGTTTTGACAGTGGCTTGAGTTCCAACTGGCATAAACATAGGTGTCGGAAAGGTTCCGTGGGGAGTGATAATTTCTCCCAGACGAGCTCCCGTGTGTTTTTCTTTCTTAATCAAACGATATTTGATTGGTGAATCTGACATTTTTTACCTCCGAAGCTGGGAAAAACAGTCCCAGTTCATACTTTGTGCCCAAGGGCATACTGTATGATTTTATCAAAAAAAGCTGGAACTGTCACGAACTATGGTATAATGAGAGAATGAAATACCCAAAAATTGATTTAAAAACTGTTCGTCTGCAAGCCAGACAATTTCAGGCTGAAAATCCCCGCCTCTTTCTCGTCTATCTCTTACCTAGCATACTGCTCATCTTGTCTGGCTTCCTCAATCCCTTAGAGCGCCTCAACGAGAGTGTTTTAGAACAACCCTTTTTAAGCGTGTTTGGCCATGTATTTCAAGCCTACCTTTTTCCACTATTAGTCTCCTTTATCGGGGCAATACTTCTAACCAGTTCAGTCTATACAACCCTAAAACTCATCAAGAATCCAGATACAGAACTATCCGTCAAAAATAGTCTTACTCTCTTTAATGAAGAGCACTTTTCACAAACCTTTTTGACTCTCCTTCTCAAACGCTTCTATCTCTTTTTATGGAGCATTCCTAGTTTGCTCGGAATTTACTTTCTTTTTTACAGTAGCTTTCTAGCAAAGAAATTCGTTGTCCTTCACCCTGAGTTTCCCAATCTGGATCTCACGTCAATTGAAACCGAGCGTTTCCTCATGACCTTTGGTCTTTACTTTCTAGCAAGTATCCTCTTGATGATTGTCGGAAATAGTCTCTATATTCCACAATACTATGCCTATTCGCAGGTAGAATTTCTCCTCTGTGACACCCTAGACTTGGGCCAAGCTAAACCAGGGCAAATCCTTAAAACCAGCCATTTCCTGATGAAAGGCTACAAATTTCAGCGCTTTATTCTAGACTTACAACTCCTTCCTTGGTACTTCCTCAATTGGATTACTTTTGGAATTGCTAGTTTCTCACTCCTACCCTACATTCAAATCAATAAAATAATTTTCTACCGAGCAGTACTGGCTCGAAAACGTCCAAAAGCTTGAAGGTTGTTCCCTCAAGCTTTTTTCTATCAATGAGTTTCTCCGCCTACCAACTTGAGGTCCTGATCTCCATGTTCGATAATGGCGCCGATTGCCGCTTCTATCCCTCGCCTAATATCCACTAAACTCATAGCTGGGGTAGTCGGTCGATTCACCACCTGTTCCATCATATAAGGAATATGCATAAAACCTGCCTTAACATGTGGAAATTTCTTTTCTACCAAATAGAGAGCCTGATACATCAAATGATTGCAGACAAAAGTCCCTGCCGTATTGGAAACAGAGGCCGGCAAGCCCTCTTTTTTTATAGCTTGAACCATCGCTTTAATTGGCAAACTACTAAAGTAGGCCGAAGCACCATCCGCTCGAATGGGAAGGTCAATCGGTTGATTACCATCATTATCAGGAATGCGTGCATCGTCTTGATTAATAGCCACTCGCTCAGGTGTCAAGCTAGACCTTCCACCAGCTTGGCCAATACAAAGGACAAAGTCAGGTCGATAACGACTCATCTCTTCTTCCAATACTTGGGCCGATTTGTGAAAAACTGTCGGCACCTCTAGCCAACGAACCTCAGCACCATGAATTTCAGATGGTAAACCTTTAATGGCCTCCAAAGCTGGATTGACCTTTTCCCCTCCAAAGGGCTCAAAACCTGTCACTAATACTTTCATTTCTAACTCCTCAAAACCAATTCAATGAGACTTTTTTCTTAAAAACAAGTATAACATATTTTCCTTATTCTGGAGTGAAAAGGACTAGAAAGACTAAGATTGACCTTTGAACTTATTTAAAGAGTAAAATACTAATCAAGGCCAAAATAGCTGGTCCACCTTGCTTCAAAATAATTTTCTTATCTGCTGTGAGAGAGCCATAAGCCGCAGCACCAAACACAAATAAAACAAAAATAGTCACAATTTCTAAATTCTGTGAGAAATAAATCCCATACAAGAGAAAGACTCCTAACAGAGCATTATAAATCCCTTGATTTTTAAACAATGAACTTACAGACGGACGAGCCAGTTCTTCCTTTTCCATGTTAAATACTCGACTGGTTGCATCTGATTGCGTTGCAATACTTTCCAAATAAAAAATGTAAAAATGCTCCAAAGCAACAATCGTTGCTAAAATGATTGTAATAATTGACATCTATTTCTCCTTAAATTTCTATATTTTCAATACCCAAAACCAATTTATTTACTAAACGGCTGAGTTCTGTTCTTTCAGACTCTGTTAAGATACTTTCCATCTCTTCCTTAACCTTGATATGCTGCAGAGGCGGATTCACAACTAACTGCTCTTTGGCATACTTCGTAGCCTCCACCAACACTTCTCGCTGATTTTCAGGATTACGATGACGCTCCACCAAACCTTCCTTTTCCAGAATTTTGAAATGTCGGGTCAAAGCAGCCTGATCAATCTTCAAACGCTCCTGAACCGCTATTTGATTACAAGGGGAATGCTTCAGCAAAAATAATAAAATCTGATACCGTGTCAAACTAATCCCAAGTCTTTTTTCAAACAATTGCGTGCTCGCTTGCTCAGACAAGCGGAGTTGATAAAGTAAATCTTGAATCTCTAACATTTCTTCCTTCTTTCTGTTGACTTATCAATAGTTGACTAATCAAGTATAATACAAAGTAAAATAAATTGCAAGAATGTTGCTTCAATCATTACAAAATGGTAACTTCCATTCTCCATCCATATTGATACTCAATGAAAATCAAAGAGCAAACTAGGAAGCTATCCGTAGGTTGCTCAAAGCACAGCTTTGAGATTGCAGATAAAACTGACGTGGTTTGAAGAGATTTTCGAAGAGTATGACAAAGAAAAAACGAACGAGACTCGCTTCCTATCACGAAAGCTAGATCTCATTCGTCAAAATGATATTACCAAGTCTGGTTTATCCATTCATTGAAACGTGAACGTGGTCATAGTGGTTTTCTGTCACACTACCACGGTCTGGCATTGGGTTCCAAGTATTAGCTGGTCCATATTTGCTATCGAATGGAGCATAGAAACGTTGTTTCCAGATAATGTAACTAATTCCACGGCTGGCCATGTTTTGAATAGCGTATTCCGCAAGCTTATCCCCTAGTTCTGAGCTTTCTGGTACCATAAAGTCGATAGCCAAACCTTTTCCGTGATCTCCACTGTCTCCTGGACGGTAACCACTAAAGGATGTGATGCCAAACAAGTTAGCAATTTCTTCTTTAAAGGCAGCTGTTTGTGGTTGAAGGCCTGCATTTTCAGATTTCGCTACCGCAAGTCCAGCATAATCGGGCGCTGCTGGAGCCGCGTAAGTTGTTGAAACTGTTTTCTTCTCTTCTAGTTGATAAGTAGAAACTGCTGGTGTAGCTTCACTTGATGCTACTTCTTTTACTTCTTCTAAACTTGTTGCAGTTGTTTCTATTGCTTTTTCTTCTACTGGAGTTGTAGTTGTTTCCACTGTTGACTCAGCCTGAGGGCTTGCTTGTGTTTCCTCTTTCTCAGCTGGAGTCGTTGCCTGAGGAGCTGCTTCTGCAACTGCATTGCTTGTTTCGGCTATTTGCTTCTCTGAAACAGAATTTCCTGTAGATGGCGCGACTTCTTCTGCAGTAGTAACTGTCTCTGCAACTTCTGAACTTGATGCCACTTCTTTTGTTCTTGTAGTTTCTACCGCTTTTGGAGCTTCTGCAATCGGTTGAGAAAGATCTGCAACCTGAACAGTTTGAGCATCAACGGTCACTTGATTGGTTGTCAAATCTGCTGTCGCAGTTGTCACTTCCTCACTAGAAGCTGCTCGAGGAGTTTGGATTTCAACTTCTGTTACTTCTTCTGCTTCATTGACAGTCGTTGTCAAAACGGTTTCTGGGAAAATCAGGTCCATATTGGTGATTTTATTCAAATTCGCAAGAACTGTGACATCTACACCCAAGGCTTCTGCAATTGTGCTCAAGGTATCACCATACTGAACGGTATAACTTGTTTTGTTATCCGTTTTAGTCAAATCATTTTGGATTTGCTCAACACTACGTGCAGTCCAAAGAAGTTCTTCTGCTTGGGTTGCCAATACTGGGGCAAACGACAAGGCTACTGTTGAGGCTAATAATATTCTTTTCTTCATTCTTTCAAATTCCTTTCAAATGAGTACCTGTCTATGATAACACAAAAAATGCAGAAAAAAAGCCCTCTCGGGCCTATTTAACAGAACTGTCTATTCCTTGTAACAAACTCGGTTACTTGAAATAGTTTGTTAGGTCTCTGTCACAAAACTGACACAATCTTTTTATAGCTCAGCCTCAAAAATACGGGAAATATCTGCTAAGGCTTGAATCCTGTGATTGCCTCCATAAGACGACTCTAAAAAGTTAAGACTTTGAATCCCACTATTCTGAGCAAATTCCACATCCAGAGTCCGATCCCCTATATAATAGGTTTTCTCAGGATCCAACTGATACTTGTCTAACAGATAGGTAGCCGCTTCCGGATTAGGCTTGCGCGCAAAGCCACTCTGACTGGTTAAAATCTCTGTAAAATAAGATTCCAAACCCAAGTCTCTGAGAATGGTAAGAGCATTGTCTCCCTTATGAGTGTAAACAAACTGCTGAATTCCTGATTCCTCTGCCCAAGCTAGCACATCACGCGCACCTGGCATTAAGACTACCTGAGCATTCTTCTCAGCCAGACTCTGAGCACGCACTTGATTGAGCATTTCCACATCCAGCTTTCTCTCTTCTGCCACCTGCACAAGCAAATCCTGCACCGAATACTTGAGGATAAACTCTCTCACCTGCTCCTTATCATAAGGAATAGAAAACTGAGCAAAAGTTTCCTCAATCCCTGACAAAATTGCTTCATAAGAGTCCAATAAAGTCCCGTCTAAATCCCAAATAAAAGCTGTTTTTTGCATTTCCTATCCTTTCAATCTCATATAGCGCTGGTAACGATAGCGTAGAAATAACCAGCGAAAACCATTATCCAAAAGGGTTCCGGCCCAAATACCGGGCAAGCCCCAACCAAGCACAATCCCCATCAGATATCCTGTTCCAATGCGGATACACCACATTCCTATACTTGTCGCATAAAAGGGAAGCCGAGCATTGCCCAAACCCTGCCAGACTGCCGTATAGATGACTGTTCCTATCGTCATAGGAGTTCCTAGTAGAGAGAAAAGTGCCACCAAAACACTAGCTTCAACCGCTAGAGAATCAGTCGTATAGAGATGAGTTAGTGGTATACTCAAAGCATAGATACTGAAGGTCAAGGGTAACATGAGGACCAGAGAAAGCCAAAAGGTTTGCTTGCTCAAACTAGCTACTCTTTCCCAATTATCCTCTCCAACTGCTCGGGCCACTAGCATGACCGTTGCCGTAGCGACGCCAAAGGCAGGCATGTAGTTAAACTGGGTCAAAACTTCTCCGACCGCATTTCCCGCCACTGCCTCTGTCCCGAAAGACACAACCAAGGCAATGATAACGACATCACCAGCCCGCATCATGAGCCGCTCTCCAGCTGCTGGCAAAGCTAAGGTCAATAGTTCCTTATCTAAACCAAAAGTCGGTTTCTCAAAAGGCAACTTTAATTGCGACCATAAAATCACAAGACCTACCAAACGAGACAGAATAGTCCCCCAAGCAACACCCGCTATCCCCATATCCAGTACAAAAATAGCTAGACTGGAAAAGAGAATATTCAAAGCATTTGACAAGAGACTAATATAAAGAGGCAGACGTGGATTATGCGTTGCACGAATCAAGGAACCCAGACTGGTCACCAATCCCAAAAGAACAATCGATCCGCCTACCAAAGATAGATAGAGTCCACCACTTTCGGCCACAGTCTGTTCAGTTCCCAAAAGTCCTATCATCTCTTGCCCAGCGAAGATGGACAAAGTTCCTAAAAGGAAACTTAATAATAAGGTAATCTTCAACGCCTCAGTCACATGATAGGCTAGCTTAGACTGATCCTTCTGCCCCAAACTTTTTGAAATAACACTGGAAATAGCAGCTCCCAGAGCGATAAAAATCGCCTGATAAATCGTGATAATATTGCCAGCTACTGAAACACCTGAAATAGCGATTAAGCCCAAGTGAGCAACCAGATAACTATCCACCATCCCCATGAGCATCTGCAAAAAGTTTTCGCCCATAGCTGGCAAGGCAATATTAAGAATGTCTTTATTTTTCTTAAACAATCCTTCCTCCTGATGAAAAGAAACTCAGTTAGTTTCCCAACCGAGTTTACTCCCTCTGTCTTAAAGTCCTAGATAAGCCTCAACGGCTGCTTGCATGTCAGCAGCCGCCACAGTTGTCTTATGACGAACTGGAGCTGTTTCAAGGCCATCAACTGCTGGCGGCACTGCCACTCCTGAAATATCATGTAATTGAGCCAAAGCTTCAAAGTCGCCAAGCCCTGATTTTCCAGTTACAGCTTCTACTGCAACCACTGGGAACTTGTATGGACTCGCTGTTGAAGCAATCACTGTCTTAGTCACATCACCAGTAGCCGCTTGGTATTTCTTATAAACTGCCGAGGCAACTGCCGTATGTGGATCCTCGATATAAGAATCTGACTCATAGATACGCTTGATTTCTGCTGCTGTTTCTTCCTCAGTCGCATATTCTGCTGCAAAGAGGTTAAGAATCTCCGCATCAAAGTCTGTCAACTCATATTGTCCTTGCTTGTTCAAGGCATTCATGAGTTCAGCTGTTTTAACCGCATCATTACCCAAAAGATGGAAAATCAAACGCTCCAAGTTTGAAGATACCAAGATATCCATAGATGGGCTAGTTGTTACCTTAAACTCACGTTTCTTATCGTAAACACGTGTCTTGAAGAAGTCTGTCAAAACATTGTTGTCATTTGAAGCACAGATCAATTTACCAACTGGAAGACCGATTTGTTTAGCATAAAAAGCAGCCAAGATATTTCCAAAGTTTCCTGTTGGTACTGTGAAGTTGACCTTATCACCAGCCACAATCTCACCAGTCTTGACCGACTGAGTATAGGCATAAACATAATAAACAATCTGTGGCACCAAACGACCAATATTCATAGAGTTTGCTGATGAAAATTGCAGTTTATTGGTAGCCAACTTTTCACGAAGAGCCACATCGTTAAACATATGTTTCACATTTGTTTGGGCATCATCAAAGTTACCATCAATAGCGATAACATGAGTATTGTCGCCAGTCTGAGTGGTCATTTGCAACTCTTGTACCTTGCTGACACCATCCTTTGGATAAAAGACGATAATCTCAGTACCAGGAACATCCGCAAACCCTGCCATAGCAGCCTTCCCAGTATCACCAGATGTCGCTGTTAAAATGACAATCTTGTTCTCCAAACCATGCTTCTTAGCAGCTGTTGTCATAAAGTATGGCAAAATAGACAAGGCCATATCCTTAAAAGCAATTGTTGAACCATGGAAAAGCTCCAGATTGTATTGCCCGTCTAATTTCACTAATGGTGCGATAGCTGGAGTATCAAACTTGCTATCGTAGGCATTGTTGATACAGTAGTCCAACTCTTCAGCTGTAAAGTCATCTAAAAATGCTGACAAAACAAGCTTAGCAACTTCCTGATAAGAAGCATCTTTCAATTTGTCAAAATCCAAATCTACCTTTGGATAAGTAAGCGGTGTAAACAAACCACCATCCGTTGCTAAACCTTGCAAAATAGCTTGGCTGGCAGTTACTGTATTGTTGGCATCACGCGTTGATTGATAAACTAATGTCATTACTCTCTATCCTTTATCTATAGTCTCATCCATTATATCATGATTTTTCAGAAAATTCTCCTTTTACAAGAGAAATTATAGGCTCAATTCTTCTTTCAAAGGCTGTAAGTAGGTCATTTCTTGCTTATTTCTCATCTCCAGTCCTTCCTCAGCTAGCAGGAGTAAGTCTTTGGAAAATTCAATAATCGCAGTTTCTTCCTGATCTGTAAGCTTTTTCTTAGAAAATTGTCGTCTTAAAAACTTGTAATTACGACCAAATGCTTCAAAGAAAGGTGTTGTTTCTAAGTAAGGTTCAAGTTTCTCTAAATTAACTAATAATCCCAAGTGAAAGGCGGCAGAAGCGAAAGTTCTATCTAGAGATTGAGTACACACACTACGAAACTCAACTGTTCCGCGAGTCGTTAAGTCTTGGTACTGATAACTACGATGGGTTTCAAAATCCTTCTCTTGAGGATAAATAATAATCTCATCCCCATTAAGTGCATATGCTTGGATTTCAGGTGTAGCCAAATAATCCCTTGCCTGAATCGGATAAAAATAATAGGTTTGCCCATCGCGTTCCGCAGTAAAAATTGCAGAATGATCTAGATAATCAAAAAAATCATCCTCATCTTTAAAGAGGCTAGCATTGACACCAACATTCTCTGGATAGATACCATGCATAGATTCTTCCCAGAAAATATCTCTTGAGATTTTTGTATCCCAATCAGCACCTGTAAACTCAGAATTTGCAAATAAATAAGCCTTAGCCCCTTCAATTTGGGTAAAAGCATTAATCACTCGTAAGTAGTTAGACTTTGAAACATCCAACTGAACCTGACTCCCACAAATAAACGCTCCGTATTCAGGGAAATGATGTAAGTCTGATTTAGTCATATTTCTACTCAAATTCAAATAGTCCATCAACATCTGATAGCGTGGGTAAGCCACTGGACAATTCTCATTTTTATCCCAGTTGGGATGAATACCACAGCCAACAATAGCATGATTTGATTCAGCTAACTTCTTCTGGATTGCTGTCATATAAATACTAAAACGTTCTTCAACCTCTTGTATCGTTTCAGCCTTACCAAATGCAAACTCAATCGTAGTATAGGAAACTTCAAATAAAATAGCATCCTGACTTACTGACTCCACTAACTGAATAGGAGTCCCAAAATCATCTACCTTTTCGACAGTAAAATCCAAAGCAGAAACTAAATATCGGAATAAGTGTTTGATAACTTCAACATCTGTGGCATCCCCTTCCAAATTTACAACAGGATATTCCAGTTCAATCCCGACAAACAATTCAGGATTTTCTTTAATATTTTTCAAATACCGATGTTTTAATAAATCGATAGAACGAGACATACTTCCCTACACTTTCATAATCTAAATAAAATTTGAATAACTATCATTATACCAAAAATAATATAAAAAAGGAACGAAGATTTACAACGTTCCTTAACTCTATACTATACCGGCGGCCAACAAATTAGCGTTAAAATAAGTTAAAATAAACAAGTAAAAAGCGATTAAATCAAGATATTATCACACGCTAGTTAGTATTGAAATTAAGGAAATTGACCAGTGGTTGACCAAATAAATTTTTAGTTTTTACTATAAATTCAAAGTTTAAAAATTTAATAATCACATTTTTTATACATGATTCGATACCGTGTTCGGCGAAATTGGTATAGTCCGATATTCATTCTCAAAATTGGTTTAAATAGCGTAGTCTTTTAAATTAATTTTGTGAATCCAAAAAATCTTCCTACTAATGTAAGAAGATTTTTTTATTTATTCTATAATTGTATAATCTCCACTATCTAACAAGTCTATTACTTTTTGAACAAATTGAGTTGAGAGTAAATCTGCTATATCAGCTCCATGAGTTTGAAAATTCTCATCTATTTCTTTGATTTCTAATTTAGTATTTTTTTCTGCCCTTTCTTCTGTAATTGGGGTATGAAAACTATATTCACCGATTTCATAATATAAAAAA